>JAUXIJ010000044.1 GCA_030621085.1 Candidatus Cloacimonadota bacterium
CGCATAAATACAGTGATGCAGACAGCTTTTTTCCTTATTTCCGGTGTACTGGAAAGGGATGCTGCCATCAAGATGATCAAGAAAGCTATCGAGAAATCATTTAAGAAAAAAGGTCAGAATGTTGTTGAAATGAACTGGAAAGCTGTGGATATGACCAATGAAGCGTTGGTGGAAATTCCCGTTCCAAAAACAGTTCCTGCCAAACATGCCAAGAAAAAGAAACTTGTTCCGGATGATTCCAGCGATTTTGTAAGAAATGTAATTGAAAAAATTATGAGAGAAAAAGGTGATGAGATACCTGTTTCCGATATGCCGTTCGATGGTTTTGTCCCATCTGGAACAACGAAACTGGAAAAACGCGGTGTAGCTCCGTTCGTTCCAAGATGGATTCCGGAAAAATGTATTCAATGCAACCAGTGCTCTGTTGTTTGCCCTCATGCTGCCATCCGACCCAAGCTGATAAAAGAAGAAGATTTGAAAAATGCACCTGGAACCTTTAAAACCCTGGATGCAATGGGTAAGGATAAAGGTGAATACAGGTACAAGATACAGGTTTACATAGAAGATTGCGTAAGCTGTAGAAATTGTGTGGTAGAATGTCCCAAAGAAGCTTTGGAAATGAAACCTATAGAAGAAGAAAGAATAGCAGGAGAAGCTAAAAATGCCCTGTTCTTTGATGCTTTACCTAACGATGTTCTTGGTTCAAACAGTGAAACTACTATCAAAGGAAGCCAGTTCAAGCAACCGCTCATGGAATTTTCCGGTGCCTGCGCAGGATGTGGCGAAACTCCTTATGTAAAACTGATCACACAGCTTTTTGGTGATAGAATGATGGTGGCAAATGCTACTGGATGCTCTTCCATCTGGGGTGCAACTTTCCCAACCATTCCATACTGCAAGAATAAAAATGGTCACGGTCCAACCTGGGCAAACAGTCTTTTTGAAGATAATGCGGAATACGGTTTTGGAATGAGCTTGGCTGTAGCAGCAAATAGAAGGCAGTTGAAAACTACTGTGGAATTACTTTTGAAAAAAGATATTTCTAAAGATCTGAAAGAAACTTTGCAGTTTGCAATAGATAACTGGAGAAGCAAAGAATCTGATGCAAAGGAAAACGTTACTAAGATCAAAAATCTCCTTCCAAAAGAACTGGATACGCCTTGCTGTGATGAAAGAAAAGCCGTTATCAGAAAAGTAATGGAACTGAAAAATTATTTTATTGAAAAATCTGTCTGGGCGTTCGGTGGTGATGGTTGGGCTTATGATATTGGTTACGGTGGCGTGGACCATGTAATGGCTTCCGGAAGAAATATGAATATTCTGGTTTTGGATACGGAAGTTTATTCCAATACAGGTGGACAGGCTTCCAAGGCAACTCCACTGGGTTCGGTAGCAAAATTTGCCGAAGCAGGCAAAAACACTGTTAAGAAAGACCTGGGAATGATGTTGATGAGTTACGGTTATGTTTATGTAGCTTCCATTGCCATAGGTGCGAATAAAGTTCAGTCGCTCAAGGCAATCCGTGAAGCAGAAGCCTACGACGGACCTTCCATCATTATTGCTTATGCACCATGCATCAATCATGGCTTCGATATGACATATACTCAGAAGGAAGAGAAAAAAGCTGTGGACAGTGGTTACTGGATACTTTACAGATATAATCCAGATTTAAAGAAAGAGGGAAAGAATCCGTTCATCCTCGATTCCAAAGAGCCTACTATTCCTGTGGTGGATTTCCTTAAAGGTGAAACTCGTTATACTTCGCTGGAAAGAACATTCCCGGATAGAGTGGAAGGCTTCCGAACAGAATTCGATAAATACGCCAGGGAACGCTACGATAGATATAAGAAGATGGCGGAAGAAAAATAAAGCCGAAAAAAGACACAAAGAAAATACAGGAAATAAAATGCCCCGTTCTAAGGGGCATTTTTCGAAGTCCCCTCAATCCCCTCTTTACCAAAGAGGGAAAGTAAATTTATCTTTTTTATCTTTCAATAATTTCTTATGTTCTCCATTTGCTAAAGGGAGAAAGTAGAGGGTTCTATCTTAACAATAATTTATAAATCATTTGACCTGAAATCGCTGTTACAATTTATATTATTCAGGAAAAATATATAGAGGTAAATCATGAAAGCAATGATCTTAAATAAAATCTGTGACCTAATGAAAGATAGAAAACCGCTGGAACTGGTTGATCTGCCGATTCCCAAACCTAAAGAAAATGAAATCCTGATCAAGGTTTCCCGTTGTGGTGTTTGTCATACAGAGCTTGATGAAATAGAAGGCAGGACTCCACCACCGAAATTTCCCATTATCCTTGGTCACGAAGTTGTAGGATATGTAGAAGAAAAGGGTAACAGAGTAAACAAATTTGAGATCGGTGATCGAGTTGGAGTTGCCTGGATCTTTTCTGCCTGCGGTGAATGTGAATATTGTAAATCCGGGAGAGAAAACCTCTGTCCAAATTTCAAAGCTACCGGTCGTGATGCAAATGGGGGATATGCTGAATATATGACAGTTTCTGAAGATTTTGCATACAGAATTCCTGAGATATTTTCAGATTCCGAAGCTGCTCCTCTGCTTTGTGCAGGAGCGATAGGGTATAGGTCTTTGCGATTAACAGGTTTGCAAAACGGACAGAATCTGGGATTAACCGGTTTTGGTGGTTCAGCTCATCTGGTTCTGAAAATGGTGAAGTACAAATTTCCGAATTCTATGATCTATGTTTTTGCACGCAACGAAAAGGAACGGGAATTTGCACTTGAACTTGGTGCCGAATGGGCAGGAGATACTACAGAAGAATCTCCACAGAAACTTGATGCCATCATCGATACAACACCTGTATGGAAACCGATCTTGGAAGCTTTGAAGAACCTGAAACCAGGAGGAAGATTGGTTATCAATGCCATCCGCAAAGAAGAGATCGATAAAGAATATCTGCTTAAGCTGGATTACCCTTCCCATCTCTGGTTGGAAAAAGAGATTAAGAGCGTGGCTAATGTTGAAAGAAGAGATGTGATAGAATTTCTGGAACTTGCAGCTAAAATTCCCATTAAACCGGAATTCCAGGAATATAAATTGGAAGAAGCAAACAAAGCTTTATTGGAACTTAAAGAAAGCAAGATCCGTGGAGCAAAAGTATTGAGGATTTCATGAAAGAGATAACATTCAAACCCATCGGCTTAATCCATTCTCCATTTAAAGAACCGGTTGGAATGCCTATTCAACCTGCTGGAGCAAAAGGAATAAAAGGAACTATTGAGATATTTGAAGAATTTAAAGAGGGGTTAAAAGACCTGGATGGCTTTTCTCATATCGTTCTACTCTTTCATTTCCATCTTTCCAAAAACTTCAAATTGCTGGTTCATCCTTATATGGAAGATAAGACAAGAGGTGTTTTTGCCACTCGCGCTCCACGCCGTCCAAACCAGATCGGAATGTCGATTGTACGGCTGGAGAAGGTAGAAGATAGCATTCTGCATATTTCTAATGTTGACATGATCGACGGAACTCCGCTTTTAGACATCAAGCCGTTCGTGCCTGGATTCGATTGCTTTGATATAAACAAGGATTCAAAGATCGGATGGCTGAAGAAAAGAGTGGAAAATGCAGAGAAACACAGATCAGATGAGAGATTTAAAGAGTGAATGAAATTACTTTACGTCTTTTTCTTTCAATTGATCTCTTGATAAAAGTCGGAAAGTTGAAGTTGCAAAAACTTTTCGAAAGCTATGGGAAAGATTTTTCTTTGTATGAGATTTCGTAAAGTGGATATAAATGTTTTGATGAGAAATAAATGGGAAATATAAAGGTTCTATCAGAAGAAGTTGCAAATCGCATCGCCGCAGGTGAAGTTGTAGAACGTCCGTTTTCTGTGATTAAAGAACTGGTAGAAAATTCTATCGATGCCAATGCTTCTAAGATAACGGTTATTATAGAAAACGGTGGGAAAAAACTAATGCAGGTAGCAGATAATGGAGTAGGGATGAGTGAAGATGATGCAATGCAATGTTTTGAAAGACATGCCACCAGCAAGATAAGAACAGTAACGGATATCTTCAATATTTCCTCATTGGGTTTCAGGGGAGAAGCCCTGCCCAGCATAGCTTCTGTAAGCCAACTCACGCTAGTCACAAAACAAAAAGGAAGTAATCTGGCAGCAAAGGTGGAGTTTGATTCAGGGCAGTTGAAAGATTTTTCCAAATCATCTGCAAATGAAGGTACAACCGTAACAGTTAGGAAGTTATTCGGTAACGTTCCTGCTCGAAAAAAGTTCCTTAAATCTGACCAGGTTGAGTTTAAACATATTTTGAATTATTTACACTACCAGTCAATTCTGTATCCTGATATCCATTTTCGTTTTATAGCCGACGCAAAAGAGAAACTGAACTATCCTGCTGTAAAGAATAAAGAACTTCGTATGCAGGCTATATTTGGCAGTGACTTTCTGAAAAGAGATCTAATAAAAATCGATACAGGAAACCAGGAAATGAAACTGTCAGGTTATATCTCCGGTTTGGAAGAAGAAGCTGCTGGTTTTGCCGATTACCGCTATCTTTTCGTGAATGGAAGATTCATCAAAGACAGGATAGTTTTGCATAGTATCCGTTCTGCATATGACCCTTTTATCAAAAAGCTCCGTATATTCCAGCAAGGGAAAATTCCACCTTTTATCCTGTTTCTTTCAGTGGATCCAACCCAGGTAGATTTTAATGTTCATCCTGCTAAGCTTGAGATAAGATTCGGTGACTCCGGAAAGGTTCACAGTTTCGTAAAGACGGTAATAAATAATGCATTGTTGAAATATGAAGATGAACGTTTCAAGCAGATAAAATCGAAATTTTCGGAAGCATTGCAAACAGGAAAAACCACAAAAGTCGAATCCAGGATCTTCGCTACAAAGACCGATAAAAAAAGATTCAGTGAAGTTAAGAAAGAACTGAAACAAATATATCAACCGGATATTTTCAGAAGGAAGACCGATTCTGATAAAAAGATCGAAGATAGATTATTGAAACAGAAACCTGATTTTTTTCTGCGTCCGGAAGAGGATGTAATAAATCCCTGGCAGCTCCATCAGAGTTATATTTTTGTACAGGTAGAAGATGGATTGATGATCATCGATCAACACGCAGCGCATGAACGGATAATCTACGAAAAGATTCTTCACAGAATTCATGGAGCTCCAGCCCAGACACAGAAACTTCTTTTCCCACTTGTGATCGACCTACCTCCGCATCTTAGCAGTACAATTCCCGAATTGATCGCAGAAAACCTGGAAACATTTACTAAAATTGGTTTTTCGATAAAAACATTTAGCGGTAATTCAATTGTGATCGATGAAATTCCAGTTGAACTGGAAGACTGGGATGGAGGAGACATTTTTATCGAGATCATCAAGCAACTGGAAGATGAATTAGCCGAAACTGAAGATTTCCGGGATGGAATCGCCAAATCCGTTGCCTGTAAAGCTGCCATAAAAGCAGGTAAGAAGATGGGAAAGAAAGAAATGCTGGCTCTCATCAATGATCTTTTTGCCTGCGAAGTTCCCTACTTCTGTCCCCACGGTAGGCCCCTTATTATTAAGATGCAAATGAGTGAATTTGAGAAGAAATTCAAAAGAATATGATAAGCAATAAAACAACAGGAAAAGAGATCTCTGTTGTAATAATTCAAGGTCCTACAGCAGTTGGAAAAAGTGATATTGCATTACAGCTTGCCAATCATTTCCAAACAGAACTAATCTCTGCCGATTCCAGGCAGGTGTATAAATTCCTTGATATCGGTACTGCCAAACCCTCAAAAGAAGAGCAGGAAAAAGTAAAACATCATCTCATCGATATTATCACTCCAAACGAGGAATCCAGCGCTGGTGATTTTACCCGTGATGCTCATGATATTATTGTTGAGCAATCAAAATTAGGACTTCTTCCTATAATTATTGGAGGTACCGGGTTTTATATTAAATCGCTTCTGGAAGGAATATTCCAGGCTCCGGATGTTCCCCGCGAGATTCGGGAAAAACTAAAAAAAACCAGTGAAGAAAAAGGTTCTGCTTTCCTGTATGAAAAGTTAAAAAAAGTTGATCCTTTTTCTGCCAAACGGGCTAACCAGAATGATCTGAATCGAATTATACGGGCGCTGGAAGTGTATGAATTCACAGGTAAAACAATTACCCAACTCTGGAAAGAAAAACCTTCTACCAAAAGAAACTATCGAACATTAAACATTTTAATATCGGAAGATCGTAAAATTCTATATGATCGTATCAACGAACGAGTGGATATGATGCTGGAAAAGGGATTATTGAAAGAATTTGAGAATATACTAAATATGGGTTATTCACAAAGCTCTCCTGGTTTGAATACGGTCGGTTACAAAGAATTATTCTATTATCTGGATGGTGACTCTACTTTACTGCAATGTATGGAAGAAATAAAAAAACATACCAGGAATTATGCCAAAAGACAGTTCACATGGTACCGAAAAATAGATTTTGATTTGACATTACGAGCTTCCAATATTAATATTTCAGAAATTATTGATTCAATATCTGGATTTGTAGAATAAATGTGTGTGGAGTGAAGATGATCATAGCGCAAGTAAATAATTATGAAATTACGTTAGATGAATATAAAGCAGAATTAGATAGGATCCTTGCAAACTTTCATTTGGAAGTACCTACCGAAAAAGCAAAAAAGCGTGCTTTAGAGCAATTGATAGACGGTTATCTTCTTCTTGAAGTAGCAAAGAATTCTGGTATTGAAGTACACATTGATGATATTGAAGAATGTTTTGTAGATCTCATGCTTAAATACGATTCCGAAAACGAATTCCAATCTATGCTTGAAACAAGTAATATAACCACCGACATTGTTAAAGAAAGAATTCATAATGATCTTTTAATAAAAGAATTTGTAAAAACGAACTTTCCTTCCGAATGCGATATCTCTTCAGAAAAATTAAATAATATTTATCAAGAAAACCAGGATTCATTTCGTACACAGGAAATGGTAAAAGCATCGCATATATTAGTTCAAGACCAGGATGGTGAGAGTCTGCAAAAGATCATTCAAATCCGCAAATCTATTAAATCCCCGCAGGATTTTCACAGAATAGCTTCCGAATGCTCTGATTGTCCCAGCAGCTTACAATGCGGTGATCTGGGATATTTTACACGTGGGAAAATGGTAAAAGAATTTGAAAATGCTGCCTTCGAACTTGAAGTAAATGAGATAAGTCAACCAGTGAAAACGCAATTTGGATATCATATTATCATGCTCACAGAACGCAAAGAGAGTAAGGTTGCCGATTTCAATGAAGTTCGTGAATCCCTGGAAAAAAGGCTTCAACAAATAGATTCCGAACTAAAACTTATTCGCTTTATCAAAGAACTACGCAGCAAAGCAGACATCAATATAAATAGGGAATACTTATAGCACAGGAGATAATAATGGCAGAACTTGGTGTGAACATAGACCATGTTGCAACGATCAGACAGGCAAGAATGGGAATTGAACCGGAGCCGCTTCTGGCAGCTGCAATTGCTGAACAAAATGGAGCAAATCAGATCACTATTCATTTGCGTGAAGATAGAAGACATATTCAAGATAGAGATTTAAAAATATTAAGAGAAACCATTCAAACAAGGTTGAACCTGGAAATGGCAACTACACCTGAAATGATAAAAACAGCCAGAGAAATTAAACCGGATACTGTGACCCTCGTTCCTGAAAAGAGGGAAGAATTAACTACGGAAGGTGGTCTTCTGCTCACAAAAGAACATGAAAAACAAATCAAGGAATTAAAAGATGCCGGCATTGAAATAAGCGTATTTATTGAACCGGATATCGAGATGATAAAATTAGCCAGTCAGATCGGTGTGGATGCGGTTGAGATACATACAGGCAGATATGCTAATTTAAAAGATGACAATGAAATAGAAACTGAATTGAACAGAATATATGAAGCAGCTAAAGTGATTAAGCAGAATGGAATGCGGGTTGTTGCCGGTCATGGCTTGAACTATCATAATGTACAGGAACTGGTAGAGATGGATATTTTCGAAGAATATAATATTGGACACAGCATTATTTCAAGGGCTGTTTTCACCGGACTGGCAGAAGCTGTTTATGAGATGAAAACGTTGATAACTTGAGTCAGGAATATAATACTTAAGATATCAAAAGACATTTCATTTTGAACATATAAATTTACCTTTCAGAAATCAAGGTTCCATAAACCTTCTTCTTGTGCAGATTTAACAGCATCATTATGTTCTTTTTGGGTAAGAAAATCAGAAAGCTCTTCAATTTCGGTTGCTTTTCCGCAGGGACGGTATTGCGGCATTATGTTCACATAAGTATTCGGTGAAATTTCTTTTACAATAAATCTGGTGATCTCTCTTGTTCCTGACAGTCCTTTGGGAAGAACAAGATGCCTGATGAGAAGCCCACGTATTGCAATCCCATTATTATTGATTTTCAAATCTCCAACCTGACGATGCATTTCCATCACTGCTTTTCGAGCGATTTCGGGATAATCGGGTGCATTACAGGTTCTTTCTGCAATTACAGGATCCCAGAATTTAAAATCCGGCATATATATATCAAATATTCCTTCCAATAATTTTAGAGTATCCACATTATCGTATCCACCCGTATTATAGATCAAAGGTACATGGAGTCCTTTCCCAATTGCAATTTCCAAGGCAGACAATATCTGCGGAACAACGTGGGAAGGAGTTACAAAGTTTATGTTATGACATCCCCGACTTTGTAACAAAAGCATCATCTCAGCAAGTTCTTCATCAGTTACTTCTCGTCCATGACCTTCATGACTGATATCGTAGTTCTGGCAGAAATTACAAAGCAGGTTGCAGTTTGTGAAGAAGATAGTTCCGGAACCATTTTTTCCCACCAGTGGGGTTTCTTCACCAAAGTGTGCATTATAGCTTGAGACCATTGCTTTCTTGCCAGTTTTACAAATACCTTTTTCATCTTCGAGTCTATTGACTTTACAACTTCGAGGGCATAATCTACATTCTTCCAATAGGCAATATGCCTGTTTTATTTTTTCATGTAGTAATCCATTGTTAAATGTTTTAGAATAAACAGGTTTTGTCATTTTAATACTTTATTGTTTTTTGATTACGGAATTTGAATGATTTCTTTTATTTTTAAGAAGACAGAATCAGAAACAGTGTCCACATTTTCATCTTTGGATGCAGAAGTAATTGCATAAACATCATCTTCTTTTGATTTCCAATCTGTTTTAGCAGTATTAATAAGAATGATCTTTTTGCGATGTGCTTCATCGAGATTCTTGAAAAATTTTCTTATATGTCTGCTCATTCTTCCAGCTTTAATAGAATTGAGAATTATCACAGCATTGTATTTTTCTAGAACCTCATCATTTAGTTCCTTCAGTTTGATTGTTTTGAATATGCAATTTAATTCATCAGATTTAGCAGTTATATTTTCTACTACAGCTTGTTTGAAATCACCTTTCGATGTAGCTATCAGAACATTGTGAATTTTACTTACATGCAGGCTGTCTTCAGTCATTTCCTGAGCATTACAATTTAAAATAATAAAACAAAAAAATACTAATAAAGCCGTTTTCATTAATACCTCCGTTTTAGTTATTATTATGTTTAGGGGTTAAGATTAAATTGATTATTTATAAATCTAAACTATCAAAATCATTCTCTATATATTGTGATGTTGCTATCGGTTTTCCTTGTGGAATCAAAAGCAGCTTTTTCGGCATATTTTAGAAGCTGATCCAAATTCTTGATTTTGCCATTTTTAAAAATAAGTCCCCATCCTATCTTGCAAACTTTCATTATTGGCAAAGCCATGATATTTACATTAACCCGGTTGATTGTGTTAAGACAGTTGTTTTCGGATGTTTCAGGCATCAGGATTACAAAAGTATCGTTGTGCAGCTTACCGATAAGATCGGTTTCGCGCAGGTCATTTTTTATGATATATGCGATCTTCTTCATCAGGTCAGAGGTCTCATGCTCACCTATTGTACGAATAATATTCTCGAAATTATCTATCTTCATAACAGCTGTAGAAAGGTCACGTTTGTAGCGTACCATCATAGAAAAAATAACTTCTGCACGATCGAGGAAGGGTTTGATGGAGTAAACCCTGGTGATTTCATATAGACCACGGTGTTGTTCGATCTCTTCGTTTTGTCTGAAAATTTGAACAACAATGCTGATAATAGAAGCATATGTGCAAGCCTTGGTCATTTCTTCATTTTCAAAAACGCCATTTTTCTTATCTATGAAAAAAAAGCCCAATAGATGTTCTTTGTAATTCAGCGGAACTACCAGCAAGTGAGAATAATTCTTTTCAAATTTGAACCTGCCGGGATGATGAATATCAAGTAGCTTGAAATTTATCAGCTCTTTGATAATGGGATCACCTTCTGTGAAGATCGTATTCTTGGCAAAGTTGTGGCTTAAGTTCCTGCCGATCTTTAGTCGATAAATCTCAGATTTGGGAACTTTTAGAAAAATACCCAGTGTAAGGAATTCAAATTCATCTTCGATATCCCTGATTATCTTGCTTAGATTTTCTTCCAAAGGGCGTTTCTGTAACAATTCGTTTAAAAGAGCATCAAATTTTAAAAGTTTAAAGGTCATCGGAATCCTCCGTTAATATTCAATCATCTCGTCCATTTTATCTCAAACTCTTCACCAGTATTATGATAATTGTTTTTATTTTTCATTTTCCTTCCAAAATATTTTTTATCTTTGTAACGATCATATTTATACCAATTTTGTTTTCACCACCCTCTGGAATGATGATGTCTGCATAACGTTTGCTGGGTTCTACGAACTCGATATGCATTGGCTGCACGGTATTGCGATATTGGATAATAATCGATTCCAAATTCCTGCCACGTTCTTTAATGTCACGTTCTATTCTTCTTAATATCCGAATGTCGGCATCGGTATCTACGAAGATCTTGATGTCCATCAGTTTACGAAGTTGTTCATTTTCAAAAATGAGGATTCCTTCTACTATGATTATTTTGGATGGTTTTATTAATGTCGTTTTATCTATCCTGCTATGAGTTTTAAAATCGTAAATAGGTTTTTGGATCGGAATCTTCTTTTTCAGAAGCTTTAGATGTTTTATTAGAAGTGCATTATCAAAAGATTCCGGATGGTCGTAATTTATCTTGTTTCTTTTCTCTATAGGAAGAAGTCCGAAATTCTTGTAATAGCTGTCTTGGGGGATGAGCGTGATCTGGTTTTTAACTTCATTTCTTATAGCATCTGTGATAGTACTCTTTCCCGAACCTGTTCCGCCTGCTAAACCAATAATTACAGGTGTCGGCATAAAAACCCCTTTAATTTATTGTATCTTATAAACCGAAATCTCGAGACCGGAATCTATATCCAATAACATACTTTCAAAAGCAGAATTTGATTTAGTATAGTCAAGATATTCCTGTAAGGATTCTTTATGTGAAATAACATTATCTGCTACGATAATTGCTTTATCATTCAGTTTTTTCAATATTAGTTTTGCATAATTGATATAATCAACTTTATTAGCATCTATAAAAACGAAATCGTATTTTTTATTCAGTTTGGGAATGATCTGTTCTGCTTTTCCAAAATAGAGTATGATGTTCTTTCTACCAGTAAGGTTCTTTTGTGCCAGTTTGAATCTTGCTTCATCCACTTCGATAGTATCGATAATAACACCGAGTTGCTCAGAAGCCAGCGACATCCAGAACGTAGAGTATCCGTTAGAAGTTCCGATCTCCAGGATGTTTTTCGGCTGCTTGGTTTTTATAAGCATATAAAGCAGTTGAGCAGTCTGTTCGTTTATATTCCATAATTTATTTATACTATCTCTCTGTATATTGAATTCTGATAGTTTCTGCTTGTGCAGTTCTTTTATTCTTTCCATTTAAACTTACCAAATGTGCCTTTTAAGGCGAAAAAGATAAAATAGGGCAGGTAAATGAGTTCAGCCAGAGGAAATACCCACAGAAGCTTTATTTTCTTGATACGTATCAAGAAAAAGAACAGCAATAAGAATTCAGGAATAGTTTTTATAAGAAACAGATTGAAGAAACTACTGAGTTGTAATGTACCAACTATCGTACAAATCAATGAAAAAATGAAAACCGAATAAAACAAGAGTATAAAAAGAGTCATAAGTTGTATACTAAAAGGATAATACTTCCATTTTGATGCACGTCTACTTTCAAGGTCAGCATGTTCACTCAGGTTTTCTTTATCATGGGAGAATACTACAGAATCGCTGGTGAACATGAAGTTCATTTTCCTGATATGTCTGTTCATTTTTTGCAGCATAAGGTCGTCGTCACCCGATTTCAAATGCCCGATTCCTTCAAAACCATTAACTTTATTGAAAATAGATTTGCTGTAAGCCATATTCCTGGCAGTGCATGTAACACCCCAATTCCAGGCAAAACCACCGGCAGTAACTGCAAAAATGGAAGCTCTTTCCAGGTTTTTTAACATTAAAAGGAATTTGGATGAATTTATCAGCGGTGAATATCCAGCCACAAAATCAGTTTCTTCTGAAAAGTGTTTATTTATTTCTTGAAGCCAATTCTCAGATGGAAGGCAGTCCGCATCTGTAAAAGCAAGTATCTCGTATTTAGCTGCTTTTATGGCAGCATCTAGAGCACCTTTTTTCCCAACCAGTTTTATATTTTCCTTTTCTATCCTGATTGCTTTTATATTGCTATATTTATCTTGGAATTCCCGGATGATCTCGGAAGTCTGATCTGTCGAGCGGTCATCAGCTACGATTATCTCATATTTACCGGGAGGATAATTCTGGTTTGCTATTTGTTCTAATAGAATAGGTAAATATTTTTCTTCGTTACGAGCGGCAATGATAATGGAGATGGAATGTATTTGTTTATTTTTCCCTTTCTTTAAGAATAATACTCCAATAGCAAAAGTAAATATGATCCCAAAATAAATGAAACTAAGAAGATAAAGTAGATGAAGCATTAATTTATTATCGAATCTGTTTTTTCAATAAAATCGGCAAGAGCAGGAGATTCACGCTTGACATCGTCTATGGTAGGGTTGTTTATTACTTGCTCTTTTTGTTCTTTCTGAAACAGGAATTCCACCCTTATCTTCAAATTGAAATGATTTGAATATATCTCGGATATTTCCGCTTTATTTTTGTCTAACATATTAAATGGCATCTGACTGGCGACATTAAACTGAACAAGATTATTAGAAACATTACTTAATTTGCAATTTTTTAAGTAATTACCTACGAATGCTTTTTCTTTTATTACTTTGTTCAGTAGAATATCCATATCTGCTTCCAAGATTTCTTTTGTTAATTTGTCGATCTTCGGTTTTTCTTCCTGTATCTCTTTTTCCAGGATAGATTTTGCATCTTCCGTTCCTGGCTGGCTTGTATCTTTTTTTATAACTGGTGCAGCACGTTTTTCCTGTGTTGGTCTTACAACTTGGCTCTCATTATCGTCTAATGAATTAAGTATTTCTTCCAGTGATTGCAGTTCGGAAAGCTTGGAAAGTTTAACAAAAGACATTTCAGCTACCAGGATGGGATTGTTGCTGTTCTTGATATCTGTTTTGGTTTTTACCAGCAGGGTCATCAGGTAGAGAAGTTCGTTTTCTGTGAATTTAGAACCGACATCCTGCATTTGTTTCAAGATTGCTTCAGACATTACAGGAATTTCAATTCCCACTTTGAGAAGTAGAATATTCCTGATATAATCCAGAATCCCATTAAGCAGTTCCTGGATATCGTTACCTTTATCTAAAATATCATGTAGAAGCTGTATGATAGCAGTGGCATCTTTATTGGAGATAGCATGCATAATGTTGTTGTAAACATCTGTATGCACTATTCCAAAGATAGAAAGAACATCTTCCAATGTGAGCCGTTCCTTGCCATAAGCCAGCACTTGATCCAGGAGTGATTGAGCATCACGCATACTGCCATCGGCTTTTTTTGCGATCATGAAAAGAGCATCATCGGCAATAGCAATTTTTTCAATTTCACATATTTTTCTCGATCTTTCTATGATAGAGGGGATAGGTATACGTTTGAAATCGAAACGCTGACAGCGGGAAATTATTGTAGGAAGTACTTTATGCGGTTCGGTAGTTGCAAAGATGAAAATGATATTTTCAGGTGGTTCTTCCAGTGTTTTAAGCAGAGCGTTAAAGGCGTTCTTGGAAAGCATGTGGACTTCATCGATGATATATATCTTATACTTTGAATTGGAAGGGGAATACATTAATTCTTTCTGCAGATCGCGGATATCTTCAACTCCCGTATTGGAAGCACCATCAATTTCAATTACATCGGCAGAAATACCCTGGGTTATTTCAGTGCAGTTCTCACATACATTGCAGGGAGTAATAGTTGGTCCATCTTTAAGACAGTTCAGACTTTTAGCAAATATCCTGGCTAATGAAGTTTTGCCTACTCCACGTGGACCTGTAAAGAGATATGCGTGTGCAGTTCTATCTAATTCAATTGTGTTTTTTAGTATTTTGGTAATATGATCCTGAGCGTAAATTTCTTCAAAAGTCTGTGGTCGGTATTTTCTTGCTAAAACCAAATATGCCATTAATTCCTCTTTCTTATAAATCTATTAAAAACTCCAAACTCACGAAAATCTGTCAATCAAAATAAACAATACTTTATCAATAATTGGTTGCATCGCAATATTCAGCATCGATTTAGTTTTTTCTTGACTCAAAAAAAGCCAAATTTTTTCTCGCTGTGTTGTGCAGAAGTGGTGAAATTGGTAGACACGCTAGGTTCAGGGTCTAGTGGGCATTATGCCTGTGGGGGTTCGAGTCCCCCCTTCTGCACCATTTTTTTATATTCATCCTAATAAAAGATGTTCTATCAGTATCTTTAGACCTATTCCGATCAATATAACACCACCAATGATCTCGATCTTATTTTCAAAAAATGAACCTGTTTTTTCACCAATATAAACACCGGCAAATGAGAGGATGAAGGTAATTACTCCAATTATGATCACCGGTTCCATTATCGTTACATTTAAGAATGAAAAACTGAGCCCCACCGCCAGAGCATCGATGCTGGTAGCAATTGCCAAAATAAACAGGATCATCAGGTTCCGAGGATCGGTTTTTTTTTCTGCTTTTTTCAGGACGGTCGATTCATAGATCATTTTACCACCGATAAATACAAGCAATCCAAAAGCTATCCAGTGATCGAAAGCTGCTATGTACGAACTGAAACTGCTGCCCGCCAGCCAACCTAAAAGCGGCATAAGTGCCTGAAATCCACCAAAGAAAAATGCCACCCGAAAAGCATAACGTAATCGAACTTTTTTTAGTGTAACTCCACTGGCGATGGAAACTGCAAAAGCGTCCATGGCTAAACCTAATGCGATAAAAATAATCGTTATTAAATCCATTTAAACTCCAAGATCAAAATTAAAATTAACAGATAAATGGTAAATGATTTTATCAAAAAAACCTTGAAACGGCTTCTTTCACTAATTCTTAAAAGTTAGCCATTTCAAGGTTGATGGAAGAAAAATATTGACCACAAAACATTAACATCAATTTTCCAAACATCGAAAAGTTGTTTTATCAAAATAAACTGAGGAGTTTATTATGTTCGATTCAATTTTACTTAAACTGATTGAATTAATAATTAAATATTCTTTCAAAACATTAGAAAGAAATTACAAAATTCTAAAATTGTTAAATAATAGAAATCTTTTGAATTTACAAGAAAAACCGGAATTTGATTTCGTATATTCAAGAACATTAGTTGAATATGGCATGGATAAAAAACCTTTAGAATTACTTTACTTATTCGCTTTGAAAGATGTTAAAGAGTCCTTTCACAACGAATTGTATAAAAAGCAAACAGGCGCTTTTATCAGAGAAATTAACTCACAGTTACATACAAACAAAGATATGAAACTTCAACCGCTAAAGAATAATTTTCAAGCTAAAGACCTTCCGAAGGAAATTGAAGATTTTAAGCAAAACTTTGAATATATTACAAACCAAACCGCAACTCCTTTCCAACTAAGGAAATACAATGAAGATCAGCAATTCCATTTTAAAGTGCTTGAAGAGAATTATAAAAACTCTTTCGAATACAAAATAGATAAATATAAAAAACATTTGGTCAATTCTTTCGACAAAAAGTATAATCAAGAAAAGTCATATGTTGATTTAAATGGAATAACAAAAATTCCCAAAAAACTAAGATTTCCTGCAAAGAAAATTGAAGAAGGAGAAATTAAAGGTAAATCCTTTATTGATTTAGATGCAACGGAAGAAAAAGACTATGATCCAATTGATTCATATTTAGATATCTGGGTAGCTAATGATAAGAAGAATTTCCTGATAATATTAGGAGAATATGGTACTGGAAAAACAACACTTTGCCAATATATAGCTTATAATTTGGCAAAAAGTAATCTTGAAAATTCAAATTCAACAAAAATATTAGATCCAGAAAAAAGAATACCAATTATATTCAATCTTAGAAATTTCAAAAACCAGGAACTTGAAGATTTCATTACATCTGAACTAAGAAGAAATGTGAGTGAAGCTAATCTTTCTGACTTCAATGAATATTTAAAGAATAATGAATTTGTATTGATTTTCGATGGCTTTGATGAGATGTCAGCTGGAGTTTCCACTACTAGGAAAAAAACAAATTTCGAATATTTATTTAGATTAACCGAGATGAATCCCAAAATAAAAATAATACTTACGAGTAGAATCGAATATTTTCCATCTCTTCAAAAACAATCTGAAGTTTTAAAAAGTAATGAAAAAAATATAGATACGATTTACTTAAAACTTTTTGAAACGAAACAAATACTAGAATTTTTAAAAAGAATGAGAGGAAAGCCGGAGAATAATTGGAAGAAGATTGAAGAAGTCAAAGGTTTAGATGACCTGGCTCGAAGGCCTGTACTGCTAAATATTATTGTGAAGCACTTCAGAAAAATATTAAAAGATGCAGAAGCGAAAAATGAAAACGTGAAATCCATCGATGTTTTCAGTGCTGCCATAGATGATGAATTGAAAGAGATTGATAGAAAGAAAGTTTTCGATGACATGGATAAAGAACTGGGAACTAATGAAGATTCCAGAATGGAAATTCTTCAGAAGATTTGCGTCTCTCTTTTTATAACTAACGAATTGAATATAACAATTTTGGATATTGCTGAATTTATAAAAAATCATGAAGTGTTAAGTACCAAGTCACCAGCACAGAGAGAGAGTTACTTGGAATTATTTCATACATTTACTTTCTTTGTCAGGGAGCAGGACAAACATTATAGAATATCTCACAAAGCATTTGCAGATTACTTGGCAGCGAAAGAATTATATAATGAAATTGAAAAAGGGAAAATCACTTTTTTTGATCAGCAGCGAATAAATAGTGCAATTACTAACTTCATATTCGAAATGAATCCGGATAGAAAAAAACTGGAAAAGTTTGTGAAAGAAACAACAGAATCTAATGAAAAAACAAAATGGCAAAAAAGCAATGCTGTAAACATACTTCTTAAAATTGATAACCCGAATTATAATAATAGCTTAGATTTCAACAATAATGAAATTGTTTTGGATAATTCAAATCTTAAAAACTTGAATGTAGTTGGTCAATTAGAAGATATCTCTTTGTTAGTTTTGAAGGGTAATAATATTGCAGATATTAATCCGATTGTTAATCTTAAGAACATAAATTACTTGCACCTTCATAGCAACATTATCACTGAGATTCCACTTATAAAGGAATTATCAAATCTTGAATATTTGAATATTCAGAATAACAGAATTTGTAATATAAACTCTTTAGGTAAGTTAACTAATCTAAAAAGACTTGATTTAGAGAATAATATGATTAAAGATATTTCAATTTTAAGCAATTTGGAAGAATTGGAAGAATTAAATCTAAAAAAGAACAACATCAAACAAATTATATCGATTAAGAATTTAAAATATTTAACGTTATTAAACTTGTCTTTTAATAATATATGTAATCTAAATGTATTTAGTAATTTAGGGCAGATGGTTGAATTAAATCTAGCTAATAATAACATCGAAAATATTAATTATTTAAGCGAATTAAGGCAATTAACAAGTTTAGAATTATATGACAATAAAATAGAAAACATCAAACCTTTATTGAAGTTGAAGAAATTATTATATTTGGAGTTAAGTAATAATTTAATTACAGAAATCGATGTTATTAATGTTTTTGGATATATGACAGTATTGGATTTGTCTGAAAATCGGATAACTTGTATTGATCCAATCAAAGAATTAACAAAATTATCCTATTTGGTGTTGAATAACAATAAAGTCAGTAATATAAAAGCAATAAAAAAGTTAACTGAACTAGAGTTTTTATTTTTACAGTATAATCAAATAAGCGATATCACACCGCTTAAAGATTTGTCACAATTAAGGGTGCTCGATATAAGACATAATCGTATAGATGATATTGAACCGTTAAAAGAATTATCAAATTTGACTGATTTGTATTTATTTGGAAATCCTTTAACTGAATTTCAGATAAAAGAACTAAACGAATCACTACCTGATACATATGTAGTTTCAGATATTGACCCTCAAGATCAATGAAAAAGGACAGCCCAATGAGCTGTCCCTACATTTTATCTTTTCTGCGTTCTCAACTCATACTCTTTGGCAACTGCCGGATTGCTACGAGTCAAGTCCGCAATTGTAAGAATCCTTGCGTAGGTTAAATGTTAACAAAAAGGGCAACTCACGAGTTGCCCCTACATTTAGTTTACCTCTGTGTCTTAGTGGCTCTGTGTTGAATCTTATTTCACTACAATACTCACCAGTTTCTTAGGAACTACAATTATCTTTCTAACTTCTTTTCCTTCCAGATGCTTTTTCACGTTCTCGATTTCCAATGCCAGTTTTTTTATGTCTTCCTGGGAAATATCTGCTGGAACTTCCAATTTACCACGAATTTTTCCCATTATCTGAACAACATAAGTAACTTCATCTTTGATCAGATATGATTTATTGTACTGTGGAACTCCACATTCATGGACTAATTCTTCATGACCCAGCATCTTCCACAATTCTTCCGAAATATGCGGAGCAAAGAAGTAGAGCAGCCTGGGAATTATAGCACAGGATTCAATAAAAATCGCTTTTTCAAAATCATTCAGATTTTCAGGTTCATTAATTCCATAAATGTTATTCAGATGCTCCATAATGGCAGCGATAGCCGTGTTGAACTGCATTCTGTTTTCAATATCATCTAGCACTTTCTTGATGGCGTGATGCGTGCTGTAACGCAGATTTTTAATTTGTGAAGAAATACTTTGTGTTCCTTCGCGTTTCTTAGTGGCTGAATTTTTCTTTATCAATTCCAGGTTTTCTTCAAACAATCTCCACACACGGTTCAGGAAACGAAATGCTCCTTTCACGCCTTCATCGCTCCATTCCACGTCTTTCTCGGGTGGAGAAGCAAACAGCATGAAAACCCGCATTGTATCTGCTCCATAGCGGTCTATGATATATTGCGGATCGACTACATTACCTTTGGATTTGCTCATTTTGGCACCGTCTTTGGTAATCATTCCCTGAGTAAGCAAGCGTGCAAAAGGTTCATCTGAACTAACCAGCCCGATATCCCGCATGAATTTATGGAAGAATCGCGCATACATCAGGTGCATCACAGCATGTTCGATGCCACCGATATATTGATCGACAGGCAGCCAGTAATCTGCGTTTTCTTTATCGAACGGGATCTTATCGTTTTTTGCATCAGCATAACGGGTAAAATACCAGGAACTATCCACGAAAGTATCCATCGTATCTGTTTCTCTTATGGCAGTACCACCACATTTGGGACAAGTCGTATTCACCCATTCTTTGGCAGAAAGCAGTGGATTCTGCGTTGTTTTACCTAATTGAACATCTTCCGGCAGTTTCACAGGTAGCTCTTCATCGGGAACAAGTACAGTTCCGCATTTTTCACAATAAACAATTGGAATCGGAGTTCCCCAATATCTTTGACGGGAAATCCCCCAATCACGCAGCTTATAAGTTATTGTATTTTTTCCGGTTTTCTGTGCTGTCATCCAGTTTGTAATCACTTTTTGGGAAGCAATGCTTTCCATTCCATCAAATTGAGCCGAATTGACCAATATGCCCGGTTCGATATATGCCTCGTTCATTTCTTCCAGAATCAAGCTTCTTTCAGGATTTTGAATAACAATCTTAATAGGAATATTATATTTTTTTGCAAATTCAAAATCTCTCTGATCATGAGCAGGAACAGCCATCACAGCACCGGTTCCGTAATCCATCAACACATAGTTCGTAACCCATATCTGGACTTTTTCACCATTAACAGGATTGAGAGCATATCTGCCTGTGAATATTCCTTCTTTAGTTGTGTCTTCTGCGGTTCTGGTAATTTTATCTTCATTCATAACTTTATCACAGAATTTTTTTATCTCAGAATTCGCATTTTTCAGCCATTTTATCATCAAAGGATGTTCCGGTGGAATTGCCATGAATGTACAACCAAAAATCGTATCGGGTCTGGTTGTAAAAACTTTAATGATATCATCGGAATCTTCCAGTTTGAACCACATTTCCGTTCCAAATCTTTTTCCTATCCAGTTCGTTTGCATAGTCTTCACACGCTCTGGCCAGTCGATGATTTTGGAAAAATCCAGCAGTTCTTCTGCATATTCCGTTATTTTAAAAAACCACTGTTCCAGCTCTTTTTGACGAACAACCGTTTCACATCGCCAGCATTTTCCATCTTCGACCTGTTCATTTGCCAGCACAGTCTGACAGGAATCACACCAGTTCACAAAAGATGTTTTTTTATAAATCAGCCCTTTTTCATACATCTTTTTAAAAAGCCACTGTCCCCACCTGTAATAATCTGAATGGCAGGTACTTACCTCACGTTCCCAATCCAGACCGAAGCCAATAGCATCAAACTGATTCCGCATAATATCGATGTTTTCATCCGTTGTTTTCCTGGGATGGGAGTTTTGTTCTATTGCACAATTCTCTGCAGGTAGTCCGAACGAATCATAACCCATTGGCTGCATTACATTGTAGCCCTGCATCATCTTATAACGTGAAATAGCATCTGCAATGGAATAATTGGAAACATGTCCCATGTGCAGTGCTCCGGATGGATAAGGGAACATAGAAAGAACATAGTATTTAGGTTTTTTAGAAAAATCCTCAGCATTGAATATTTTCTTCTCTGCCCAGATCCTCTGCCATTTCTTCTCTATTTTTTCAAAAGGATATTCCATAAATATACTCCTGTTGTGATATTTTTTGCTTTGATATGAAAAACAATTTGTTTTTATCCCCGAAAGGGGAGTAAAAGGAGATGACCAGAGAAAAACAATTGTTGTTTTCTATGCCATTCGTATGAAGAATTTTTCTTTGTCATCATAATTTCCTTTTCCTAAAAGCTGTTGCCAGTTTTGAAAGGAAACTTATTTGGTCAAATGTTTTTTGAACTGAGAAAAAACTTGTTGAAATTATTTAAAATCTAAAATTCGGATATATTAAATAGGAGGAAAGATGAAAATTATTTCTTTTTTTAATCAAAGATTGAAGTTTTTCACGATCTGGGATATTAAGTTAGCCCAATTAGCAGCTATGTTCGTTCTGATCATATTGATCAGGTTCATTCCACAGATAATCACTTTAAATATCTGGTGGTATGTAGCAGGTTGCATCCTGTCTGCAATTCGACCGATGTATGTAATGTTTATCAAAGAAGATTAGAATTGAGTTACTTGTTCGCAAGTTGAACTTGCGAACACGATTGATTGGGAAGTTATACTTCCGAAAATATAATGAAGTGTGAATGTAAGTGATACTTACAACATAATTGCGTTTACAAGTGCATCCGTCAAAAGCCGGAGTAAACACTTGTAAACGAGAGAGAGAAAATTAAGGGATAAAACGTTACATGTTTACAAGTTGCACTTGTGAACACACATGAATTGGGAGCTGAGCTTCCAAGAGAATAATATGAAAAGCAGATACAAAGTGGTTGATCCTGAAGGTATATATTTTGCATCATCAACAATTGTTGAATGGATTCCTGTTTTCATATCCGAATCATTGTTTGATATCATTATTGATTCTTTGAATTTCTGCCAGAAAGAAAAAGATTTGAAAATTTATGCTTATGTTATAATGCCAGAACATCTACATCTGATAGTATCTTCATGTAAACTGATTGAAACAATGAAATCATTTAAAAGGCACACTGCAAAAGCAATTGTCGAATATTATAAATCTATAAAAAAAGATTGGATTCTTAATCAATTTAATTTTTATAAGAAAAGAAACAAAATTGAAAGTGATTATCAGGTTTGGCAGGAAGGATTTCATCCACAATTAATGAATTCAATTGATATGATAGATCAGAAAATGCAGTATATTCATCTTAATCCGGTAAGAAAAGGATTTGTCAATAATCCGGAAGATTGGAAATACAGTTCCGCATGTAATGTGGATTTTGATGGGAATGAGATTATTAAATTAGATAATTTGGATTTTGTGTAAGTGAAACTTATCATCCAAGAGAAAATGTAAGTACAACTTACAATGCAATTGCGTTAACAAGTGCAACTTGTAAACGAGAGAAGCGATAGATAGAGGAATATGCAAAACTATGATGTGATCGTGATCGGTGGGGGAGCTTCCGGGCTGATGGCAGCAGGTACAGCTGCAAAACGCGGTAGAAAAACTCTTCTCATTGAAAAGAATCCTGTATTGGGGAAAAAGCTGTTAATCACAGGAAAAGGACGCTGTAACTTGACTAACTACTGTGATGTTCCCGAACTGATCGAGAATGTGCCAAGGAATGGTAAGTTCCTGATAAATGCTTTTTACAAGTTTTCCAGTGAAGATACTGTTTCCTTCTTTAACGATCTGGGATTAGTAACAAAAGTCGAACGGGGAAACAGGGTATTTCCTGCCGGTGATAAATCTAAAGAAGTTGTGGAGAAAATGATAAAATATGTCATCGGGAATGGAGTAGAAGTGATCCACAATGCAGCCCGTGAAATAATGAAATTTGGGAACTTGTTTGCAGTCAAATTGATAAACGACGAAGTGATTCGTAGTGAAAAGATCATCATTGCAACGGGTGGTAAATCTTATCCCGGAACAGGTTCCACGGGAGATGGCTATAAGTTTGCACGACAATTGGGGCACAAAATTACCAGATTTAAACCTTCTCTTGTTCCTATTGAAGCGAAAGAGTTCCTGAAACCTTCGCAACGGTTGAAAAGTAAAGTAACCGATCTACAGGATCTTACCTTGAAAAACGTAGGAATTACTCTGCTGAATAAAAATGGGAAAAGAGTATATAATGATTTTGGAGAAATGCTTTTTACTCATTTCGGTGTTTCAGGACCGGTTATTCTCTCTGCATCTTCACATGTGAAAAAGATAGAAGGACATACACTTGTTATCGATCTGAAACCTGCTCTTGATGAAGCAAAGCTGGATCTACGACTACAACGCGATTTTAAAGAGAACAAAGATTTCCAGAGTATTCTAAAAAATCTTTTACCTTCTAAGATGATCCCGGTCTTTATTGAATTAAGCGGTATTTCAGCCAATAGAAAAGCTCACCAGATAAAACGTGAAGAGCGCAAGAAAATTGGATTCCTGCTAAAGAATCTTGATATTAAGCTGGAGAAATTCCGTCCTATAAAAGAAGCGATCATAACTTCCGGTGGGGTAGATGTGAAGGAAATTAATCCAAAAACCATGGAATCCAAGCTTGTTCCCGGTTTATACTTTACAGGAGAAGTTATCGATGTAGATGGATATACGGGAGGATTTAACCTTCAGATAGCCTGGAGCACGGGATTTGTGGCGGGAAGCAGCTGTTGAAAAAAACTAACCACAGAGATCACGGAGTACACAGAGAGGAAATTAACAACGAACAAAAACGAACAATATAAAGTACTCTCGTTTACTTTTTCATCGAATGATCAAAAACTACTTGTAGCAAAAGAATAAGTTACAGTTTCGCTCTCAAAATCATCTGTTCCTTCTGGATGAGCAGTTAATTTCCAATAATATGTTGTGCCGGGTTGAAGATCTTCAACTGTCTGCGTGAATTCAATGGTATCGCTATCTGAAGGAGAAGTGGTTTCTTTCGAGCAGCTTTGTAAGCCGAATATCACGAACAGAATTAATATGAATATCAGGTAAGACCTTCTTTTGAAGATCGTTCCAACAAAGATTGAACCAAATAGACAAATCCCTAAATAACCTGGAATATGAGAAGAAGTAGATGACCTGGGTACACAATCAGGAAAATCAGGATCGGTGGAGTAGTAAAGTTCATAAATACTGTTTACTTTCCCTTCCCAGCGGAATGTAACTGATGTGGAATCTATAATTGATTCATAACCGGGATATATCATTTCGATCTTAGAAAAAAGAGATGGAATGTGATATGAACGGTATCCTTCCTGAAGTTCTTCGTCCAGATCTATGATGATATATTCTTCATAATTATGATAGTAAAAAAGATAAACAAGGCAATTCTTATTATCATAAATATTGGAATACTGAGTAGGATAATTTCCTTCCTGATGAGTTTCCGATAGGATAGAACCAAATAAATATTCTGAAATCTCATCACTGTTTTGCAGCATCCCAGCTGCTGTATCATATCTCCAGCAGGGATAATTACCTGGTTCATATTGTGATTGGCAGAAGTTAGTCATAACCTGGAAATCTTCAATGCTGCCAAAGATCTCATCTCCTTCCACGATTACGGAAGTTCCAGTGGAATCCCCGATCAAATACTGGGCATTATAAAGATCATCGCAATAATACTCCTCAAAAACAGCAACTGCTTCCTGGGTGGTGGAGCATTCTTCGATAACCTTTTGCATTAAAACATCGTTATATTTCTCTTTATTTTCCTCGGAATAGGGCATTGCCAGATACGGGGTAGAAGCTGCATCCCAGAATAGTCCACTCTCGTTCATGCCACCCTGCGGGAAACCACTCTGAAAACCAAACTTTACCCAACCCTGCTTTCCGGTTTCAGATGGATAAAACGTCATGTAAGTATTTGAGTCGCTCCAATCCTCATTATTACCACTTAAAACCATGTTATTTCTTGCCGCATAAAAAATAGTGCATGGCAACAGCAGAGCAGTTTCTGCAAAAATGAAAAAGAAAATGAATAGAATTATTTTATCTTTCATAATATTCTTTATAATTCCATTTAATATTTTACACTTCCTTTTCATTCCAGGCAATAATAGCTGCGGGTAAGGTGTGGGCAATATACAAAAGACCGGCAGCCAGCAGAACATCGATATTTCCCATTCCTACAAAAATGAATGTGTAGATGATAACCAGCGTGATGATAACGAACAGGCTGTAGGAAATACTGGTGGCTTTGTAAACAACCTGAACTTCCCGTTCATCCAGTTTTTTAAATGAAGTATGGGTCATCCTCCATAAATTTGTTTTACCGAACGCATACCGGAAACTAATTATAACCAGAATCAAGGGAATAATTTCCAGTGCAATAAATGCTTTGTTCATGCATCCTAATCTTACTACATAGAAAATAGCAAGCATCAGAACGATACTTAAATAATTGATGATAACTCCAGTCCTTCTACTTTTTTTGGTACTATTCATTTTATCCTCCATTTTTTCTTTCATCCTGAGGAATCTTACACGTTGTTCTCTGGAAGGATCTCTGTATTAAAATGAGATTCTTCGTCGAATGCCTATGTGAGATCATCCTCAGAAAGACATTTTTCTACTTCGTATCCTTTTTAAGGTTCAGCAGCTCTTCACTTAAAGGTTTAAGAGGTTTCGTAGAGAATATCAAATTGATTGGCAAATTGAAATATTCACTGATGCGGAAAGCCAGATCCAAACTGGGATTGTACTCCTCACGCTCCAGGTAGCCCACCGTCTGGAAGTTCACTCCGATTTTCTCTGCCAGTTCCTTGCGCGAAATACCACGCTCCTGTCTTAAAACAGAAATACGATTAAATATTTTTCTTAATTCCATAAGGCACGAATAATTTTGGGTGTAATATATGTCAAGCTATTTGTTGTAAATTTACAACAGACGGTTGGGAGAATATATTAGATGAAATTAGAAAAGGGGAAATCTGAAATTCATTAGAATTTATCTGAGTTATTTATAATACTATCAACTTCAAGCATAATTAATGCTGTATGAAACACAACTCTCCTAGAATCATTCCATGTCAGGTTCACATTTTCTTTAGAAGCATCATGTTCTTGTTTTTGAACAAGATCATTTACGATATCTATATAATTATAGAATCGTTCGATAAATTTTGGTAATGTTTTACCAACAATACAATCATTTAAAACAGATTTTAATCTATTTTTTACATGCTTAATGTCATTGTCAGCATTTTCTATTTTTAATTTTACAATTAGCTCCGAAGCAAATTCTTGCAAACATTCTCTACATTTATGACCAATAGTGGTATTATCATCATCTTTTTTCATCCATAATAATTCATCAGTTTCAATCCATTTTTTAAAGGCTTTTGGATATTTTTGATGCAAATCACCTTTTGTCAGAAAATCTTTTAAATAGTTACTTATCATTAAAATTGGATTTTTTTTGATTCTAATGATTTCGTTATACCTTTTTATTCCTGGTCTTGTTAAAATGACCGTTGCTTCAGAAGAACTTGAACTATATGCTCGTATATCAATTAGTTTATCCTTTTCAAGTTCAATTAAAATGCAGTTTAAAGAATCAATATTAATAGCACCTATTGAATGGAGGAAATCAGATAATTTGAACTGAATTTCAATTCCAAAGATATTATTGATGTCACCAATATGTTTTAGTAAACTTTCAATTTGCTCATCAACTGAAGGTAATTCAGTAACTTCAATTATTTGCCTTATTTTTTTAATATTTAATTCTAGAATTTCATTTTTGATTTTAATATTATGCATATAA
>JAUXIJ010000181.1 GCA_030621085.1 Candidatus Cloacimonadota bacterium
AATACGAAGAGATCGATTATGATCCACCTGAGGTTATAATTGAGAAAATCGGAAGTGTTGAAGATCAAATAAAAGCGAATATTGGTGAATTGAAGGAGATGCTGGAACGTGCTTGATTACGATGGTTTTGGAATTGACTTAAATTCACGGATGTTGGAAAGTGTAGCGAAAAAAATATTTGGAGAGGACATGAGATGAATAAAGAAACCATAACTCTTGAATATCATGTACCACAGTTGGGAAAAGTCGCTGCTAGGCTTTATCCTTTTGCTGCGGAGAGTTATAGGCTTCTTGATCACTATGGGCATATTGATCGCATGCGTGAAATCGATCAACTGGGGGTGATTAGAAATGTATACGAAGGTGCGCACCACTCCCGGTGGGAATATGTTATGGTCCAATTGGGTTTAATTCATCACCTGTCCACCCTAAAAGACGTGAATACGGGCAATATCACCAGAGGCATGGGTTTAACTTCAAATAACATTGAGATCTTAGATCAAAAGCCATCGGGCGCTGAAATTTTACAGATCTGGGCACTCTTATTTAATGCTGGACATTTACCGGGTACGTTTGCAACTGAAAGAGCACTCCTACGACTTTGTAAAGAAGACACGGATTTAAGGAGAACGGTTAATAATGGCTTACCACAGCAACCGCTTATAAGAGATTATTTCAAAAATATACTTGAAGAAGCGGATATATACTCTTTCCCTAAGATTCTTACTTACTTCCATATAGAAAGATATCGCAGATATCAGTCCAACATACCAAAGTTTGTTGATTTTCTACATGGAATTATAAATTTTTATATTTTTGAATCTGAAGAGCATGAAGAAAAACAAAACAATCTTAAAAATCTTTTTCGGCGAATAAGACAGATGTCCTACCTCTTTTTAGATTCTCAATATACTCCAGTTCCTCTGGATTTTAACCTCTCAACAATATTTCTAAATCTCCCAGATTATCTCACGGTTCTTTTCAAGGAACGCGACAGTTCAATTATTAGAACATTAGATTCTTTTGAGAGCTTTCTTTCGATAAACATGTATCATTCTGCCGACTCCGTGAGGGCGGTAGGAGCTCATGTAAAACGAATTGAACAGATGATTAACAAACACAAGGAAGAAAAGGAGCTTACCAAAATAACAAGGCTTCACAAGTACTTAATGGAAGATTATGGCAAGTTACAACCAGAACACAAGGACTGGGGGGGTGCCCTTAATATCCACGCCTTGTTTGAAATTCCTCCATTCCCTCCTTTAATTAGTGCGTATAAGAAACACATATCTTATGGCATTGAAGAAAACTGGAACAACAAATATGGCACAGGGTCTTGTCAGTTGACATTCCAGCCAGGACCCACATCAGAACACATGGCAATCACATTATCATTTTTCCCCAAATCTCAAATACAGGCAAATGTAAGAATAATCGGAAATTTTTTAAAAGATATGATTAATTTAAATAATAATATAAAATTTGGAATTAAGGAATACAGTTTTATTATCGATGATATGTTTATAAGACCATATCAAGATTTGTCGCTTTCCATTT
>JAUXIJ010000024.1 GCA_030621085.1 Candidatus Cloacimonadota bacterium
CTTATCTGCCAGGGAGAAACAACTATCTTCTCGCCAGTTTCCGCATCCACGAATTCGGTCTCTCGTTTAAATTCAAATTCCACTTCCTGTTTATCCTGGATATGAAATAAAATAACCTCATGACGCGCATGTCGGAAATGCTGCAATCCCTGTAGTATTTCATCAGGATCATCGATAATATCGGAGATGAGAATTATAAGACCTCTTTTTTTAATGCGATCTGCCAGGGAATGAAGCACTTTAGCAGTTTGAGTTGTTTCTTCCGATTTCAGGTTATACAGTTCTTTAAAAATAATATTCAGATAAGACCGCATAGAGCGGGGAGGAACATAACCGGTGATTTTATCTGTGTAGGAAAGTAGCCCTACCGCATCCTGCTGGGTGATCATCAAATAAGCCAGTGCAGAAGCAAAAGCCTTGGCATATTCCAGCTTGGTGGTTTTACCCGAAGAATATCCCATCGAGCCGCTGTGATCTACCACAATGTACGATTTAAGATTGGTTTCCTCTTCGTATCTTTTGATGTAATAACGGTCTGTTTTGGCATATACTTTCCAATCTACTTTACCAATGGGATCTCCAGGATTGTATTGCCGGTGGTCAGAGAATTCCACACTGAAACCGTGGTAAGGAGATTTATGCAAACCGGTGATGAAACCCTCTACAATGAGCCTAGCTCGCAGATTGAATTTATCAAGTTGCGCTATGAACTCTTCGGAAAGATACTGCCTTTTTTTTTCTGCCATTTATTTATTCTTAAACCTCAACCGCAGACTCATTGTTACAGGAAGTTTTATAAAACATTTGCTTTTTTCCAAAATATTAAATCGAGCAGTTTTAGATCAGTAGTTTCATTGTTTGCTATAATTCCCTGCTTATCAATTTTCTTCAACCTTTGTCGTATTTTTTTGACTAAATTTTTATTTTCCTTCGTCCACTCACGGTATACTTTACTTATTATACAAAATGCAATGAAAAAACTTTCATTCATAAGACCAAAGTAATTCTTTATCGGATTATCAAGAGCACAGTATTTATTTGGTTGAAAAGTATGAACAAGTTTTACAAAAAAAGAACCCAAATTTTTTGTAACGATCCCATTTTTTTGCTTAATTTGAGCTTTAGCAAAATATTTTAAATATAGTTTAGAGAGCTCATTTTGCTTTATTAAATCATATATTTCGGATTTGTTTTTTTCTAATAATTCTAAATATTGATTATCAATGCCTTGTAAGGAATAATTGGATTTAAACTGTTTGAAAAAATCATTTGAACCGAAATAAAAATCGGGATTATTTAAAGATCTGAAATAAAATTGCTGAAAATTTGAAGATGATTTATCTTTAATGTGAAACGCTAAATCATTATTAATGACTGAAGATAATGTTTTTTCATTTATTACTTCTGAAATTCTTTTTATGATTTCTTTCTCTAAATCTTCAAGATACGACATTTCTACTTTTATCATAATCTAATTTTTTCTAAAATCTTTTCAGAAGAAACTATGTTGCATAATAATGTTCAAAAAGAGTAAGTTGAGCTTTCTTTATTGGTTCTTCTTCAACAGGATTAACATCATAATTTGTAATCAATGCTTCTAACATTGAATTCCTGTTCTTTTCTTTTCCACCGAGATGGTAAAAATGTTCTCTGGTTATTAAATTATAATTTTTCCAAATGGTTTTAATATAATCGTTTTCTCTAAATACATTGCTGTGCCAAGTTGATAAAATAAAATTACTTGATGTATTGGAAAGCTGTTTGTTCAATTCAAATTCTTTTTTCTCATCCCAGCCATTAAAATATTCCGTATGTCTTCCAATGTAAGGAGGATCGCAATAAATAATATCTCCACTTTTACCATTTTGTATTGTTTCTGAAAAATCCTGACAAACAAATCTAAAATCCTTTAATTGTAACAGGTTATAGACATATTCAATTTGGTTAACAATTTTTGTTATATATGCCTTTGCGAATCTTTCAGGTTTTTTACAAAAGGGAACGTTAAAGCCACCCTTTCGATTAAATCTTATCATTCCGTTGAAACATGATCTATTTAAGAATAGAAAATCCAAGGGGTCTTTTTCTCTATTAAATCTCTCTCTTACTAAGTAATAGTGTTCAGCTCCATTTTCAAATAATTTACTTCCTTCTTTTTGTAAGTATAATCTTGCGATTTTTGGGGTAATTTCTTTTCTTAAGATTGAATTATAAAAATTAATAAGATGAGGATTTGTATCACCCAATATTGCTTTTTTAGGAATTATATTAAATGCAACAACTCCTGAACCCATAAATGGTTCAATCCAAATACCGTTAAAATCATCTGGAATGATGCTTCTTATCCATTGCACAAGTTTCGTTTTTATACCTTGTGTTTTAATTGGCGGAACATGAATTTTCATAATAAAATCTCTACTTCACTTTCTTGTTTCTCTTTGGAACAATTAACGATATTTTTCCTTTTCTATACTCTACAAATTCCATCAATGATGTTATTTTCTTCGTTCCCTTTTTACCATCGGGGATTGTAATTTTATTATAATTCATCCAATAATCATCAAACCATTTTTCTCCGAGTTTTGAAAACATTCCGCGACCCTTAATAATATCTTCAATGTTATTAATGCTTCCAATATTAGCAGTATTTCCACTCCCACCTTTGTCACTTGCTATACGCCATTTCTCTTGGATAAAAAAATCGAAATCTTTAACAACTGAAGTTATTGATTGAAGTTCATTTAATTTAAATTGCTTTGTTTCATCAATAGATGTTCCAACGTTCCGACTATAAATTATTCCCAGACAAAAATGTGCTGAATATGAACCGTAAGGGAATTGTATATTCTTTGTACTTTTACGATTTTCAAAATATTTGCCATGTGAGCCTAAAGTAAAACCATTACATAAAGACGAATTATTTGGTTTTCGATAAGTTGTTTTAAAGTCTAATGCAAATTTAATTTTTTCATTGTCAGATTTTACAAAGGAGATATCAGGATAATAATTTTGATGTTCAGGTAGAACGATGTGATAACCATGTTTTTTTGCAAATTGAAGAATTTTTGGGAAAAGATGAATTTCAATAATTTTTGATACTATTTTTGTATCTGAAGAAATAGTGTAAACATTCTTAAAAATATCTATAAAACCTTTGATAGTCCATTGCCCATCTTTTGAGCTTACATGATCTTTTAAGTCTAAAACAAATTCCTTCAGTTGTTTTCCAAATTCTTTTTTATAACTCATGATGCTTCCTTCATTAATATAAATTACTTTTACAACTTCTATTTTGCAATAAATTTAATCAAGATATTTTATTCTTGAGTGAACTTACATTTCAGGGTATATTGTCACTAACGGTCAGCGAATACCCGAAATTGGCGACCAGCGGAAGCAATTTGGGCGAAGCGGAACTGGCTATTCGCAATTATCTGTTGTTGCAGCATATTTCTAACTAAGACATAAGAGAATCTAACTTCTTTTTTTTGGCATTGAATTTTTCCTTGACCCTCTTGATAAATTCTGGTTGCATAAAGGAGATACTTCCAATATGTTTATAAATTCGTAAAGGAGTATTCAGACGACCAGACTTGTCCACTTCAGTCTTTAACCTTATATAGTCAACTACAAGTTGACGAAACACATCAACATCTTCCGGATCAATATATGCGTAATTATTTCTTAATATTTCAAGTATGCTTTCATTGTTTTTAGTAACCATTTTAATGTATGTGTTTGCAATATCCAGAGTCCGTATTGTTTCTTGATTTAAATGTTCCTTAGTTGATTCATCCTCACTCCATTTTTGTCCCTCATATACAGTTTTGTATGCATTATTAAATTTGTTATTGAGTTCACAGAAACTCTCGTTTTGTGATGCAAAGAATTGGAGTGGTCCATATAGATTTTGGATTTTGGCTTGGAGATCAGATATTTTTCGTGACTTTTTCTCTGTGCGATGGGCTCTGATCCAATCACACAAACTCGCAACAAGACCCCCACCCAAAAAACTAAATATTAATCTAATAATTTCTTCGGTTGTCATATTTTACTTTCTCTTTTGCTGCAATGGCAGATAACATATATCCCAGATAAATATTCCATATAATTTTCTAAAACGGATTATTTATCTTCTTTCTTATCCGTCTTCGTCCCGGCAATAATGGCAGCGGGAAAGAGTATTACATAAGCTATTATCAGCAAAATAGGGGATATGGTTTTATCGCCTGTTCCCATAATAATGTAACCTACTATGGTAACAAGAATGGCTGCTATCAGCAGGATGGCGTTCAATTTATTAAAAACAAATTTCATATCTTTACTCCTTAAAATATTTTTCCAGGATCTTGCGGGATATTTCCACAGCATCGTCATCGTTGGCAAGTTCAATTGCCTGCTTCAGGTATTTTTCTGCCTGTTCTCTCTTATCGAGTTTCAGGAATATTTCTCCCAGGTGGTAGGCAATTTCACTATGTTCGATCTTGCTCTTCAGCGGAATTTTCATGGCTTTAAGGGCTTTCTTTAAAAATCCTTTTTTAAAATGCAGCCAGGCCATGCTGTCCCAGATCATGGCATTTTCCGGTTCCAGTTCAAGCGCTTTTGTTAAAAGTTTTTCGGAAAGGTCATATTTATCTTCCAATCCATATTTAGCTATCAGGTAACCCAGTGTATTCAAAAGGTCGGCATTATCAGGATAAATTTCAATTCCCTTTTCCAGGTAGACTACTAAACTGTCTATTTTGCCATATTGCTCTGCTAATAGCGAGTAGCGGATAAAGGTGGTAATATGCGGCTTTGGATTCCGGTTTATCTCCTGCTTGAGCATTTCGTATGCTATGGAATCGTCCTGGGTTCTAAAGAGAAGTCCGGCAATTATCTCGCTGGAGGTCAGTTCAGAATCTTCCAGTTTTTCCAGCAGTGTGCGGGCTTTTTCTATATTCATTCCATTTTGCAGGTACAATGCAGCAGCTTCAAACAGCAGTTCGTTCTCTGCCAGGAATTCATCGGGAATCCGGCTTAAATATTCTAAGGCAGTTTCTTTCTCTTCCAGGTTCGTGTGGAATATTGCCAGCAGGTAAGCTCCCATCTCTTTAGTTTCGGTTTTTACCAGGAAGGAATCCAGTATAGTTTTGAATCTTACCTGTAATTTCTTATCATCTTTGTAATTGTAATCCAGCATCAGGTTGCGAATGATATGAATATTGCCGCACTTAATAAGAGATTCCACGACTTTATCATCTTCTTCGGTAGCTATGTAAATTTCCACCAGATAAGAATAAAAAGAGCCTTTGAGTTCTTCGCTGAGGTCTTGCGATTGCTCGATGGCTTCTCCCGTTCTAACTGCCAGTTCATAATCCTTTTTTTGAAAAGCTGCAAAGAACAGGAAACGCAGGATATCATTTGTTCCTATCTGGAAGCAGATATCTTTATTCTCGATCACTTTATCATAATTTTTCAGTGTAAAATACCTGCCGATGAGATAGGTTGTAAGCGGAACGGACACAGGTTTCTTTTCATCGAGTCTTTGCTGCAACAAAGCCAGCACCTTATCTGCTTTTCCTACTTTTTCATAAGTGGTGAGAAGTGGAGTGAAACTTACTTCATCATCCCATCTTTCATAAGCCTTTTCCAGAATATCGAGGCTTTTCTCTGCATCGAATTCACCGATCAATTCTGCTATTGTAAGTAAAAGCTTTTTATCTTTCCAGGGGAATTCTAAAGCATTATGAAGTAATTTTTTGTCTGCTGGTGGATCATGCTCTTTTTGAAAAAGATAATAAGCTATCTGGTTTCTGGCTGTAGGTTTTTGCTTGATTGCTAATTTGAAGAACTTCTTTGCCCGTTTGTAATTCTGTTGAATTTTGTGAGTTTCAGCTAAGATGGAAAGTATCTTTTCCGAATAGAGTTTCCGTGTGTAATATTCTTCTCCCAGAGTTATTATTTCATCCTGGTATTCCGGCTGAAAAAGAGATACCAGAGTCATAATTTCCAGCAATTTCTCTTTAATGAAAATATTTGTGGAATCGGCTTGATCGGCTTTTTGATAGAGTTCTATAGCAGCTACAAAATCTTTTTGCTGGAGTGCAGCTTCCGCAAAGGAAAAGTAAATAGCAGATTGTTCGTTGGGTTGAGAAAGAACGTCTTCCTGTGAAACCTTATTTACTGCACAGCCGGCTAAAATTATCAGAATTAACAGAAATGGAAAATATTTAGCCATAGCTGTTGTTAAAATGTCATATTGTAGATCAGGGTCAGGGTTCTGTCACAACCTTCGGTATCATTCCTGTTTTGCAGGATGTCATAAAAGGATATTTTCAGAACCAGGTTTTCTGTAAAATGAACATCCAGGGATGCATTCAAAAAACCTAATCCTCTTACAATAGCATCTTTGTTATCGTTCCAGGCGGTATCGTATTCACCAAGTAAAACTATCATGTCTCCCAGAGTTTTATCGAATCCAATGAAGATATTCGGTTCATCATCTTTATCTTCGGTTTCCAGGCTGTAATTAATACCGCCGTGAATTCCCAAATTTCCCAGGAAAAAATAGTTCTTGCTGGCTGTAAGGTAAACGCCCTTAGATTTGATATCATACCGTCTTTCGCCTTCATTGTATTTGCCGTGTCCCTGTGAATCGTAACCGATAGCCAGCGCAGGAAGCTGGTTTGTTTCATCCAGAAAACGCAATTTAGCATTAAACTCGACCCTGTCATGCCAGTCGGGAGCTTTATTTCCCACAAGATTTTCCGCTCCGTAATTTACACCGAACATAAACCTGGGAAAAAGCCCAATCCTGGTGCCGAGTATCAGACCGTTATTTTTGTAAAGTTTACCGGATATTTCTGCTTCACCTCTTTGAAGTATTCCTGCGGTGGGAGTATCTATTAATGTATTTAATTCGAAAGCAAAACAAATACTACCGATCAAAATAAGACCAATGACCAATCCTGCTTTTTTCATATTAATCTCCTTCTGCTAATTGATTATCTTTAATAACTATCGAACTGCTGATTATCTCCAGTTCGATCAAAGCTTCCAGTTTGCTGCCTTCCGGATAATAAACAGAGTTATCGATAAGATAAGCTTTTTTGCTGTTCTCATCGAAAAAAACAAAACTCTGGAAAGCACCACCCACAGTATGTTTTAAATTTTGCCATCTGCCGGAAAGCTTCCAACCCCGGTATTTACCAAACTGAAATTTCTCGATCCGCACATCTTCTTTTTTGAATTCATCCTCGTCGTAATACTGCCAGGCCAGCTCAGCCCGCTTTTTCTTCAGCCACTCTCTTCCGACTTCATTCTTATCCATTTCCTCAAAATAGACCGAAATATATCTATCAGGACTTTTCCTGAGACGAGCAATGAACGATATAAAATTATTTTTATTATCTTTTTTGTAAAGGATATATTTTTTGGGGAGCTTCAGTTCCCAGGGGTAATCTTTAAAGCTTCCTGCAGAATAAACGGGAGTTTTATAAGTCTGCCCGGAAATTCTTTCATAGAGCTTTTCTTTAAATTCCTCAAATATCTGGTTTGCACTGAGAATATTAAATTTGAGGAGATTCGGCTCATTGTCAGCCAGAATGAACAATACGAACTGATCGTTCGCCCACACATTTTCCTTGGGGTACATTCCCACCAGGTTGGTTTTTATATCGTCTTTTACCTGCGAGCCCATAATCTCATTTATATAATTAGAAACCGGCTCATCGGATGCCAGGTGACTGAAAAAAATTAGATTATTGAATTTGTAGAAATTATCCATATTCTGGATAGGAGCACGTTTTATTTCGAAAAATTGTTCGTTTTCGGTGGTGAAGATGAATCTTTCCAAATTCTGCCGCAAGTAGCCTTCTGCATATTTCCATACATTGTCATCGGCAAAAACATAGATCGTTTGCTGGTGTCCCCAAGCCATGGGTTTATGGGGATCTATTTTTTTACTTTTGGATAAATGTTTTGTTTCCTGTTGGGAACAGCCTGTTAAAAACAAAATAATGAAACTAAGGATTAAAAATTTACGCATTATTTTGTTTCTCTACGGTTTTTAAAATCTTGCGAACATCAAAGATATAACTTATTCCTGATAGGAAGGTAATTATAGCTATCACCCAGAAAGAGATATGAAATCCGTTCCTGATTTTTTCCTGATGAACTACTAGATGCTGTGATAAAAATGAATGATAGAGAAGAGTTATAATAATTCCGGTTATCTGGAATATGGTCTTTAATTTTCCCCAAATATTCGCAGGAATGTATATCTTACGCCTGATATAGTAATTTCTCATAAGAGAGACGAGTAATTCCCTGGTGAGGATAATATAAAAGGCATATACAGTTATCAGTTTCAATGGCGGAAGGGTGATGGCAAGCAGAGCTATAAGGACCAGGAGCTTATCAGCAAGCGGGTCCATAACTTTACCGAAATCGGTGATTGCATTGTATCTTCTTGCCAGCATTCCATCAAAGTAATCGGTAATTGCGGCAATAATAAATACTACTGTTGCCCAGCGTAAACTATTTTCGGTATGAATGAGAATAGCAAGCCAGAAAAAGACGGGGACGAGAAGCATTCGGAAAATGGTTAATGAATTTGGTATATGTTTTTTCATCAGATATTTTTTCCTAAAAATATCCTGCTCATCAAAATGCTGATAATTATGGCAGCAAATTCAACACCGAATAACCTGTAATCAATTTGAATATTTATATATTTGAAGTACATTGCAGCAAAATAAAGACCGGTAGCCAGCAGTAAAGGAACAAAACATAGCCAGAGTGAATTCAGCAAGAATTGTTTACGGCGTACCTTTCTATTGCCACCGGAAGATCGGAAGATTTGCCAGAAATCATTGCTTTTTATTTCGAAATGAATTCTTAAGAATACTGAAATGAGTAAAAACAAGACCAGTATCAGGGCATTTCCACCATAAAATATTTTCGTCAGTAATTTCAGCTTATCCCGGTTTAATTGCCATAGGTCGCTGTCATAATTTATTGTCAGTTCTGTATATCCAGAAGAAGTGAGTATTTTTTTCAACTCTTCTTTCTGCGGTGTTTGAAAGGCTGTTCCATCAAAGGAGATATTCATCAGGCTGGGCAGCCGATACGAAGATAAGATATCTTTTGCATTATCCAAACCATAGCCGGAGATCAGTTTTTCGGCAATTATGGAATCGGCTTCGATAGTGATGTTTCTAATGTAGGAAAGATCGTCCAATTCTTTAGCTAGCGAATCCAACAGGATAACATCGGTTGAAAAAATAAGCATTGGCAGTTCGGAGATGTTGGCTTCTAATACTTTTTTCTGGTGATTATAACCGATGTGCAGTAAATTCCAGGTTGCCAGTAGAATGATGAGTATAATTATCTGAAAAAAGATTCCCTTTTTCACAGTATCACCACTCTTTTATCCTGCACTCTACAGGTAATATCGAAATGTTCCATTTTATTTTTGGAAGTTGCAAATAGGGAAGAGCCACTATTGAGAGCATATTCACAAATTTCCAGAGCTTTCAAAAGGTTTTTTCCATCGAAGAAGTTATCCATATCGTCTATAAGGATAAGATAAGGAAGCTGGATCACAGCCCTGATAAGTTCTACAAATTTTTGAGAAGAAAAAGGAAGTTTATTTACCTTCGTTCCGATTTTTTCGTTCAGTTCGGCTATCGAACATAAATCTGTAATCTTTTGTTTTTGTCTCGAACTCATGTTTTCCAGCGGCAGAGTAATGTTCTTCCACACAGATTCATTCATTAAAAGATGTATATGGTTTTCTATGAGAATTGTTTTCTTTCGTTTCTTATAGAAAAGCGGCGGTTTTTCTTTGATGAGGATGGAACCTTCGAATTTTGTGAAATCACCATGGATAGATCTGAGAAGAAGTGTTTTGCCAGTGGAATTATCTGCAAAGAGATTTATCCTTTTCCCACCGGTGAACAAAATGTCGTCTATCAGCATGAATCTTTCATTTTCGAAACTCAGAGTAAAATTTTCAATTTTAAGCATGCTTCAGTACCACTAACACCTTTTTTTTATTTTCCGTTTCGAAGAATATAATTTTTTCTTTAAATTTTAGGTCAACTCTTTTCGCAGAAACCCAAAGTTCATTTATTCTGCTCATTGGATAGAGCAGGTATGCCTTCCCTTCTGAGTTTAAATTTCTTTTCACAGCATTTAGAACATCATTCATAGTGCACTTGATTTCATGCCGGGAAATTGCTCTCTCTCGAACTGGACTGATTCTACCATCGATCTTTGGAAAATACGGTGGGTTTGAGATGATCAAATCAATTTTTTTTTTCGCTGAAAAACTCTTCAGATCTGAACATAGAAACAATGGATCAACTTCTGCTAATCGGGAATTATCTTTAGCCAGTTTTACTAGGTGGGGCTGGATATCGATTCCGGTAATTTTCCAGGTGGGACGATAATAACTCAGCATTATGGAAATAATACCGTTTCCACTGCCCAGTTCAAGTACAGATAATCTTTCTGTTTTGAAATGGTGTAGCATTGTTTCTACCATAAAAGCCGTATCTGAAGTGATCGATTGACCGCTGCTGGTTTGGAATATTGTTTTACCAAATGGCAACTTAACCGGTATTTTATTTTCCATTGTGGTTTTTTTAGCAGTGGGGATCAGACCTAAGAAGCTAATGTGAAGTGTGCCCGAATCCTCCGCTGCCGCGTGTTGTTTCATCCAATTCTTCAGTTACCGCAAAGTCCACAATTTCATGCTTGGCAATTACCATTTGAGCTACGCGTGTTTCCGGTGTGATGATAAAATCTTCCTTACCATAATTAAAGAGAATGATCTTGATCTCTCCCCGGTAGTCGGCATCGATAGTACCAGGTGCATTCAAAATACCGATCCCATGTTTTATAGCAAGTCCGCTGCGTGGACGGATCTGTGCTTCGTAACCGGCAGGAAGTGAAATAGCAATACCAGTGGGAACCAGTTTTACTTCTCCTTTTTTCAGGATGATATTTTGCTGATGGCAGGAATAAAGGTCGTAACCTGCAGCGTGTGTGCTCATGCGGTGTGGCAATTTAGCAGATTTATCTATTTTTTGAATTTTAACTTCGATCATTAAAACTTTCTTGTGAGCACAAAATCACAGAGCATCATAAGAAGTTCCGCTTTTTCGCCGTAAGGTTCCAGCAAAGTTTTTGCTTCTGTGATAAGTTTTTCTGCCATCTCTCTGGATTTTTCCACTCCGTATACTGCCGGAAAGGTAGCTTTCTGGGCTTTTTTATCTTTACCGATGGTCTTACCCAGAGTCTGCTGTGAGCCTTCTATATCAAGGATATCGTCAACGATCTGGAAGGCCAGTCCAAGTTTATTTCCAAATTTTTCCAGACGTTCCTGATCTTCAGCGGAAGCTTTTGCTAAATAGCATCCAAAGCGGATAGGCAAGTTGATCATACGGGCTGTTTTATTAGTATGAATATATTCCAGGGTTTCTTTACTTACATCTTTACCTTCGCTAATGATATCCACCATTTGTCCGGCGATTAATCCTTTATTTCCTGCTTCCCGTGCCAATTCTTGTATAAGCTGTAGTTTCAGTTTTTCATCGATATTTGCTGTTGTTATTGCTTCGAATGCAAAAACCAGGAGTGAATCTCCGGCAAGAAGAGCAATATCGGAACCGAAAACAACATGACAGGCTTTTTTACCGCGTCGATATTCATCATTATCGATTTCCGGCAGGTCGTCGTGAATAAGTGTGTAACTATGCAGCATTTCTATAGCTCCAGCTATAAGGAGAGTCTTCTTAATATCATCATCGAATAAAAGGTAAGTGTTTATCAATAAATATGGGCGCAATCTCTTTCCACCTGCGAACAGTGTATGACGTATTGCTTTATGTATCTGCTTGGGATATTCGTCTTTACGAGGTAAAAACCGGTCTACTTCTATGTTAACAAGTTCTCGTTTTTCTTTCAGATCTTTTTTAAGCAACATTCTATTGGTGCTCATTTTTCCTCTTTTATAGTGTTATCTTTTTGCAATTTGTTAGTTAAAACTTCTATTTTGTTTTCTACTTTCTCCAGTTTTTCATTGCAATACCGGGCTAGTTCAGATCCTTCTTCAAACAGATTAACTATTTTATCCAGTTCATCAACGCCACTTTCCAGGGTTTGAACTATCTCTTCCAGTCTTTTTAAAGCTTCTTCAAAATTCAATTTATTTTTCATGATTTACCATTATCATAAAAGCAATTCGTTTGCAAGGTTTTTTTTATTATGTAAAAAGAACGAAGACAAAGTTATTTATTGGTAATGACTATATCATCTTCCAATTTATTCAAATATTTATATGGATTACGATATTTATTATACCTGAGAACTTCGTAGTGCAGATGGGTTCCTGTAGATCGACCGGAATTACCCATTTCCCCAATGATCTGTCCTCTTTTAACTTCATCTCCTTTTTTCACATACATCTTATGAAGGTGAGCGTAATTTGTCTGGTAGCCGAATTTATGAGAGATAGCAATAAATTTACCAAAATATTTCTGCTTTCCGGTAGACCTTACTACCCCGTCGGCAGTTGCGTAAATAGGTGTTCCTGTTATATTTCCAAAGTCGAGACCATAGTGAAAAGTACGTTGTCCTGTGATGGGATGAGTTCTCCAGCCATATGGGTCGGAAATACGACCATAGGTAGGATAAATGGAAGGTGTGTTTTTGTATAAAGCATCTTTTAATTCTACCAGGTTATAAAGTTGTTCATGGGACTGATAATCGAATTTAACTTTACTCTTCAACTGAACTATTTTGTTTAATGTGATGTTATAATCCAGATTCAACCCATCGCTGTAAGTAAAGGTGGTATCTACCTGAGGAAGACCGCCTACACCCATTTCCCTGATCTCTTTGTTGATCGATTTGAAATTTTTATCGGAACGGATATTATCTTCCCAATTTTCCATTAGTTTTAATTTGGTCATGATAGAATCTATTTCAAAAGAAAGTGTAAACAAGCGTTCTTTTAACAACTCATTTTCTTTTATGATATTTTGAGCCTCAGCTATTTTATTATGATTGTAAGCAACATATGCTATGGAGCCTATAAAAATTAAAACGAAAGCCATAGCTACAGCACAGAAAAAAAATCCAGTCTTTTTGGGTATGCTCATGTTGAAAGGTCTGGAAGACTCTGTAGTGGAAAGAGCTATATGCCAACGTTTCGAAACAGACATAAATTTCCTTTAAATAAATTTTTATACAAAAGAAAAAAAGTAATCATTAATGTCAAGTTATTTAACCTTGCATCATTGCTGTAGTTAACAGCTTTTTAAGCTATCTGGAAAAAATAGAATTCTACTTTTTTTATAAAGATCAAATTAAATAATTACATTCGCCATAATTATTCTTAATAACATATTTATGCAAAAGGTATGCCAACACCATTTATAACAAAGCAATTCCTGGAACTGCATGCTATAATTGTAGTTATTTCATATATCTTTTGAAGTTAATTTCATTTATAATAAATTTATTGGGTCAGATTCGGGCAAGTTGTGACAAAGTGTACCTTATTTCTATAATTATTATTAATGTTATTTGGAAATAAATTTCTTGACCTTGTGGAGAAAAAAATATTTGAAAAGAGAAGAGTAAAATTCGGGGAGAAAGCATGATCAAGAATTTTGATGATTTATTGAACAAAGTGAAAAAGATGCCGAATAAAATCGTCGTTATTGCAGCAGCACATACAAATTCTGCTTTGGAAGCAGCTATCATGGCAAAGAAAGAAAACATTGCCAATAGTTTGTTGATAGGAGATAAAACCATAATAAAAAAACACCTGAAAGAAAATGCTTCCGAATTAACCGATGCATTTGAGATTATCAATACAGGCTCAAATATGAAGTTAGCAGCAAAGATATCTGTAGAAGCAATAAACGAAGGAAAAGCAGATATTATCTTGAAAGGTAAATGTGATACAGCAACCCTTCTGAAGGCAGTTCTGGATAAAGAGGATGGATTAAGGACCGGGGAGATATTGAGTGATGTGCTGGTTTATGAACATCCTGAAAAGTTGATCTTAATGAGTGACGGAGGAATTAATTTATATCCTACACTTGAAGAAAAAATATCAATAATCAAAAATGCTGTTAAAGTGGCTCACGGACTTGAAAATCCAAAACCCAACGTTGCTCTTCTGGCGGCAGTAGAAGTAATTAATCCTAAAATGCCCCCAACAATCGATGCCAGTATTATTTCAAAAATGAACGATAGAGGTCAGATAAAAGGATGCATAATCAACGGACCGCTTGCCTTTGATAACGCCGTGAGCGAGGAGGCTGCAAAGATGAAGGGCATAGAATCTGAAGTTGCAGGAAAAGCAGATGTGCTGATTATGCCTAATATCGAATCCGGAAATATCTTTGGCAAATGCCTTACCTACTATTGTAAGTACCGTGTAGCCCATGTGGTAATGGGTGCCAAAGCTCCTATCCTTATTGCTTCCCGTGCCGATAATGCTGAAACCAAAATGCTTTCTATGGCACTGGGTGTGTTGAGTGCGTGACTATCGGTTAATTTGTTACCTAACATATTTATTCTGAAACATGCTGGAAAAATTCAAAGTATCAATCAAATGAGCTTTTTTTCTAAATATGGGTAAAGGAGATACAATATGACAAAGAAGCATCTTATCGAAAAAGCAAAAGAAGTTTCCAGAAAAGCATATGCACCTTATTCAAATTATAAAGTTGGAGCAGCACTTCTTACGAAATCTGGAAAAGTATACACCGGCTGCAATGTAGAAAATTCTTCTTACGGACTTACTAATTGTGCAGAAAGAACTGCGGTTTTTAAAGCTGTATCCGAAGGAGAAATGGAGTTTAAAGAAATGGTGATCTATGCTGAGTCTCCCAATCTTCCCACTCCGTGTGGCGCCTGCCGTCAGGTTCTTTCCGAATTTGGTCCAGAACTAAAAATAACAATTATTTCCAATAAAGAGCAACTGGAAACTTCAATTTCAGAATTACTTCCCTTAGGATTTAGATTTTAATATTTAACAGCATTAAACTTAATTTGCTTTTGGAATGAAATTGAATACATTATAGCAAAAAAAATGGAGAATACATGGAACTTAATACACAATATGATGTTGCCATCGTAGGTGGTGGACCTGCCGGGTTAAGTGCAGCGATCTATGCTGCCCGGGGCGGCTTGAAAACAGTAATATTCGAAAAAGCGCTTGTTGGCGGGCAGATAACCGTAACTGCCGAAGTAGAGAACTATCCCGGATTTGAAGAAAGCGTCTCCGGTTTCGACATTGTAGAGAAAATGCAGAAACAGGCAGAAAAATTCGATGCAGAAATTAAAATAGAAGAAGTAAAAGCTATCGGGCTGGAAGGACTCTGTAAGATAGTAGAAACAAACAAAGCAACCTACAGCGTGAAATCTGTTATTATTGCTACTGGAGCACATCCTCGCAAACTCGCTGTTCCGGGTGAAGAGAAATATACTGGTCGAGGTGTTTCTTATTGTGCTACTTGCGATGGAGCTCTTTTCAGGGATAAAGTAGTAGCTGTGGTAGGTGGGGGAGATTCTGCAGTAGAAGAAGCTATGTTCCTTACAAAATTTGCCAGTAAGGTTTATATTATTCATCGCAGAAATCAGTTACGAGCTGTTAAGATTTTGCAGGAAAGAGTATTTGCCAATGAAAAGATAAAAATAATATGGGACTCTGTAGTACAGGAAATCCAAGGTGGCGACTTCGTAGAAAATCTTTTACTTTATAATAAAAAAACCAAAGAAACCAGCGAACTACCGCTTGATGGTGTTTTCATCTTTGTGGGTATTATTCCCAACAGTGAACTGGTAGAATCCAGAGTTGATTTTGATGAGCAGAATTTTATAAAGACAGATGAAACCATGCACACAGAAATACCTGGCGTTTATGCTGCTGGTGATGTTACACACAAAGTTTTACGTCAGATTATTACTGCTGGTTCCGATGGAGCTACTGCAGCTTTCTCAGCAGAAAAATGGATTGAAGAAAACCAGGATAACTTTTAATCAGGATATTTTATAGCAAAAGGCACCTCAAATGAGGTGCCGGAATAATTACTTAAAATAAAAATATAAAAAATCAGGCAAGTTCGAACTCTTTTATTTCTTCACCCTCCACATAAAGGTACTTCGGTTTTACCGGAGTTCCTGTCTTCTTGATCTTGTCGCTGTCACCGTCATCCACCAGCCGCCAGATCTCCCACGTCTCGCCTTTGCCGTCTATACAAAAAGTAATCTTCTTTTTCATGAAATCATCAATAATGAACTGGATAGAATTTAGGGGTTCGGCTTTTGTAACAGGAACACAGAATTTCTTGCGTTCATAAAGATACTTTTCTTTTATCATTCTTCCTCCATCTATTTTTGAATTTTATAAACATTATAACTTTCTACATCATCAATCCAGAAGATTTTATCGGGCTTTTTGGGTATGGAAATAATTATTCTGCCAAATCTGGCAGTACTGTTCAGAAATCCGGAGGTCAAATCAATCTGTGTCCAGTCTTCTTTTGGATATCCCTTGTTGCTGAATTTGTTCACCCTTTTTCCTTTAGCATTAAAAGCCAGAAATCTGATCACAACCGGATGATTGGATTGGTAATTAGTCCGCAGGAAACAGCGTGAATAGTAAACATATTCCGGGTTTATTGGAAAGGCATCGGAAATGATATTGATCTTGTCATCCGGATACTCAATCCGTAAACTTCTTGAACCTGTACGCCTGTAGTTGTCATCCCAGAATACTCTTTCGGCTGCATCATTTAATACCATCCATTTTTCAGGTAACGTTTCAGAATTATATTCTCCGTCTTCAAAGCTGGGATTAATGACGGTATTTACTGTGTCGCCAATATCTTTCTCAGAAAAGTGCATTATCGAACCAAAAAAACAACTGGTTAATATTACAATTACGCCTATGATTAACTTTTCCATATTCACTCCTATTCAAAAATACTTCTTTCATTCAGGAATTTTAGCACGAGTCCAATTGCCATGATATTTATCAGCAAATTGGAACCACCATAACTAATGAACGGCAACGGAATTCCTGTTGTTGGCACAATACCGATGTTCATTCCTATGTTTATAAAGATCTGAAAAGTCAGATATGCTATAATTCCAATCGCAGCAAACCTGAATTCCTTTCTTTTCAACGCATTTATATTCCTTACAATTCTATATAAAAACAAAAAATATATTAGCAAAATAATTGCGCAACCTAAAAATCCAAATTCTTCACCGATCACTGAGAATATGAAGTCTGTATGATGCTCCGGCAGGAAATTTAAGTTCTTTTGAGTACCCATGAGAAATCCTTTTCCCCAGAATCCACCCGAACCTATGGCAATCCGCGACTGAATGATCTGATAACCTGCTCCAAAAGGATCTCGCATCGGATCTATAAAGGTGAGGATACGGTTTTGCTGATATGCTTTTAAACTATTCCAAATGAACGGAGTAATAAAAAAGAAAAACGTATTCAAGACTACAGCGAAGCCAATGATTATTTTATCGAGTTCTGTTTTATATAAAATATAAATAAGAATAAAAATATAAATAATGAACACAATAAGCGAAAATGACGTAACAATGCTTATCAGCGGACTAACAATGAGAATGATATAAAATGCCGAAAGATCTGAAATAGCCAAAATGACAAATAAACTGACTATAAAGCAAAGAGATGTACCCAGGTCGGGTTCGAGAAATATTAAGATTATTGGGATAAGAAAAAAAAGGAAAGAACGTGAAATAATCTGCCAGTTAGTTATATGAGGTTTGGAAATAAGCTTGGTTACTAATAAAATAGTAGTAAGCTTAGCTAGCTCTGATGGTTGAAAATTGAAAAGACCCAACAGAATCCAGCGTTGAGAACCTTTTATCTCTGGCATGAACAGCACAATTATCAATAAGATGATCGATATAATATATGCCGGTGTAATCATTATTTCAATTGCGCTGTAGGGTATTCGTATAATAATGAACATAAATATAAAGGCAATAATAATCCAGATTATCTGTTTAAAATAATAATTTTCTGTCTGAAAATCATTTCCTATTTGGGTGGTGGAAGCTGAATAGATCGCAATAATACCACATATAAGCAGTATAACCAATAAAAATAGTGTTACCCAGTCAAATTGTCTCATGATTTTTCCAGGTTATAATAATATTGAATGATTCTTCTGGCAATCGGAGCAGAAACACTTCCACCATGTCCGGCATTTTCCAGGAAAACAACAAATGCAATTTCAAATTCATCTTGTTTGGCATATCCGGCAAACCAGGCGTGCGTTTTCTTGCCCATGTGATTTTCAGCGGAGCCTGTCTTTCCATAAACCGATACATTGTTAAGGCTGGCAGCCACACCGGTTCCATAGCTTTCATTCACAGTGTTAAAAAGCGACTGCTGCATTAATTTCATGTTTTTTTGCGAAACAGGAAGCTGTCTGATTTCCGGCTGAATGTAATTAGATTCAGTATCGGTTATTGTTTTCATAAGTAAATGTGGTTTTAACCAATTTCCATTATTACCCAGAGCTGCATAATAGGCACATATCTGTAATGGTGTAACCAAAACTTCACCCTGCCCGATGGCTAAATTCACCTTATGCCCAATGATCCCGACATATTTCCCATAATTATCTATATACCATTTCCTGGTTGGGAAAAAACCCTTTCGCTCACCAGGCAGATCAATTCCTGTTCTAATTGTAAGCATATTCTCTTTAGTAAAATTGTTTATCTGTTCCAATGAAAATTGTGTGGAGAGATCATAGAAAAAAACATCACAGGAATATTTGATGGCATCCGTTACATTTAAGCGACCATGTCCTTTTTCCCACCAGCATTTGAAATAACGATTTCCGAACCATAAACCACCTTCACATCGAGACAGCTTGGTTTTTTCGTTGATAACTTCTTCTTCTAGAGCCAGGGTTGCCATTATGGGTTTGAAGACTGAAGCCGGCGGATAAGTTCCATGAATTATACGGTCCAACATGGGCTTAGCGGGATCGTTCGTGATATTGCTCCATTGCACAGCAGTTAAATTTTCACTGAAAATATTCTGGTTGAAATCCGGTTTGCTCACATAAGCTAAAATACCTCCGGTTTTTACGTCCATCACAACAATCGCTCCATTCTTTCCTTTTGGAAAAATTGAACTTATATAATTTTGTAGATCGTTATCGATTGTCAGGATCAAACTGGTGCCATTGACAGGTGGTTTATCAAGGTTGTGTTTAAAGAACTGCAAGTTCTGTCCGCTGGCATCCACCTGTAGTAACTGGTAACCATTCGTACCACGCAGCAGGGTTTCATAGTATTTTTCTAACCCGCCTTTACCAATGTAGCTGTTTATAGAATAGCCTTCTTCTTTATATTTTGCGTATTCATTTTCATTTATTCTATCTGTGTATCCGGTGAAGTGATTATTATACAGATAATTTCTGATTTTTTCGCTTTTCAGGGAGAGTGAAGGATAATAATTCATCTGCTCGGAAATTTTAACCATCTTTGCGAAATTAATATTTTGTACAATCAGTACATCTTTATACAACCGAAATCTGTTATCGTAAATTATTTTATTGATCTCACCCGGGTTTAAATCGAAATTCTGGCTGATAAATTCCGTTACTTTCTTTTTATCCTGGATTTTATTGAGTGAAATATAAAGATTATAAGATGGTTTGTTCAAAACAATCGATCTATATTTTCTATCGTAAATCTCGCCCCGGATCGAGAAGACTGTCTTTATTCTTACGAAATTCTTTTCGGCAATTGTAGTGTATTTAGTACTCTCAATAATCTGTAATTTAAAAAGAGATAAAAAAAGAATTAGAAAAACACCAACTATGGAATAATTTAGAATCAGAGGTTTTTGCTGTCTGCTATACATTTACAGTAAGCCTGATCTTTTCAACAATGATGAAAAAATAAAGCGTAATCGTTGTGAAAATTGTATTATAAATTACAGCAAATATTGCCAGCAAAAAAAACCTAGGCAATATGAGTGAAGAAGTGATATGATAAAATACAAAAATTGAATAATAAACAATATTCACGAGTATCATTCCCAAAATAACAATTATAAATCTTTTTTTATTAATATTTTCATGGTAAGAATCAATCAGTAAAGAAATAAAAATAAATGCAAATACGTTCATACCCAACAAAGAAGGATAGGTAAGGTCAAGAGCTAAGCCCAGCAGAAATACAATTGGTAAAGCAATTTTTCTATCTAGCCTGATGTTTAGATAAACTAGGTAAGCAAGAAAAAAATTGGGTATAATGCCATATAGTACAAATTTAGGTGCGAGCATGATCTGAAAATAAAGAAGCAGTATGCCAAGAATGAAATATCTCAATATCTTCATTTTAGCTCACGTATCAGGCATATTGGAGTAAGTTCTGCTCCCTGTCCCTGCGGATTATCTTTCATCACCTGTTCCATAAATTCTTTGTCGATCCCATTACTACCACCTACCATCCAACAGCCACCGATATCATTTATGTCCATTACAGCGCATTCATTTCCCAGCGAGTCCTTTATTTTTTGAGCTTCGATTTCGGGATCTTTGGGTCCTTTTATTACACAGTTTTCATAAGGTGGAACAGGAGAAGTGGTAGCAGCATCTATAAGAGCAGCCTGTTTGCCGGCAATACGATAAAAATCACCTTTGCCGCGTCTTCCTGCAAGCCGTGCTAAACCACCGATAAATGCTGCCCACAACATTCTGCAGTTACCTACTTCATCTATTGCGCATTGCATGCTGGTGGGAGAACGTAGCCCGATCCCATATTCTACTTTGGAAACAAAACGCCACAGAATATTTGCCAATATTCCTACTTTAATATCTTTCACAGGAATAGCTCTTCCTTGAGTAATGGCAAGAGGACTTTCGCTGATAGAGATCGCATCTTTTTCTTGTATTATACTTTTTGTATTTAAGCGAACGATATCCAATATGTTGTCTTCCGAAGTAAGAACTTTGGTTTTAATCGGAATTCTTTTGTAGTGTTTACCATTCACTTCTATCAACATCGAGTTCTTGTTCATAGCTTGTATCCTTCTTACAGAATAGTATAATTACCTGGTCCAGGCAGGCAGGATCAATAAAGGTTGATATCTGGGCGGTCATATGAGTTTTGTCCGGTTCTTCGATGATTTTGGTTACAATGCCAACGGGAAAACCTTTCGGGAAAATAGTTGAAATATTGGATGTTACTATGGTATCTCCCAACACGATATCAGAGCCTAATTTAATTAAAGTCATAAAAGAATTACCATAAATATTAGATTCCATAATACCTTGCAGGTGAGTTCGTTTGGACATTATACCCAATTTAAAAGTAGAGTGATCGAGTGGTAAGACAACTGAAAAATTCTGAGAGACAGATATTATTTTTCCCACAATTCCATCGTTGGAGATAACGGGATAATTTGTTTCCACATTTTGCAGATTTCCTTTGTTGATAATGAAATTACGTTCCAGGAAATTACCTTTATAACCTATTATATCTGCCAGCAGGAAATGATATATTCCCGAATCGTAATTTAATCGGACACTGTTCAATTCTTTTAACTCATTTTCCAGGGCAGTTATTTTTATTGTTTGCCCGGTAATAGATTGTGCAAGCAGTATATTTTTTTTCCTGACTTCGAAAAGAGACTCAATTTTTTTTATTGAAGTAATAAATGGATAAAAAACGGTTTTACTAAGAAAATCAGCTTTTTTTTGTCTTTGCTCGTTATTCCCTAAAAAAAGTACCATTGCTAAAAACAGGTAAATAATAATGGGAAATTTTTTTTTCACTTTTTCAAGAAACTATCTTTTTTAGGAGGACTTCCTGATAATCATCCAGGTTATCCAGAACCTGTCCGCATCCTTTCAGAACACATGTAAGTGGTTCGGGCATTACATGAACAGGTAAGTCCACGGTGTCTTGTATCTTTTTATCAAGGCCTTTCAGTTGGGCTCCTCCACCAGTTAAGATCAATCCTCGCTCGGCAATATCGGCTGCAAGTTCAGGCGCTGTTTTTTCGAACAGATGTTTCACCGCATCTATCATAGCTGTTATGGTTTCCGATAAAGCTTCTCGTATCTCTTCCGAGGTTACTTCTACAGTAATTGGATATCCTGTAATAATATCCCTGCCGCGAGTTTCGGTTCTCAATTCCTTTTCTAGGGGATAGGCAGAACCGATCTCCATCTTTACTTTTTCTGCGGTTTGAATACCAACAAATATATTATTTCTTTTTCGCAGGTAGTTAACTATAGCTTCGTCCATTTTGTCTCCACCTACCCTAATAGAGGAATGAACCACAATATGAGAAAGTGAAATGATGGCTATTTCTGTTGTTCCCCCTCCGATATCCATAATCAAGTTACCCTGCGGTTTATGAATAGGAAGATCGGCTCCAATGGCTGCTGCTATAGGTTCTGAAACCAGGTGAACTTCTCGTGCCCCGGCATGAAGTGCACTATCACGTACAGCACGCTTTTCCACTTCTGTTATTCCGGAAGGAACACACACCAAAACTCTTGGTTTTATTAGAAGGCGTTTTTTCTGAGCACGGAATATCAAATTTCTCAACATCAATTCAGTTACCTGAAAATCGGCAATAACACCATCTTGTAGAGGTTTTATTATTCTAACTTCTTCCGGATTCTTACCCAGCATATCTTTGGCGTCTTCTCCGATAGCAATGATTTTCTTGCTATCAATGGAGATGGCAACCACAGAAGGCTCATCTATTACAATTCCCACTCCTTTACGATAGACAAGTGTATTTGCAGTTCCCAAATCAATTGCAATATCATTGGAAAAAAGACTCGATATATTATCGAAAAACATTTATCCTCCAGGAAAATGTACAATTTTTTTTAAACCTATTTGAAATGAGTTCTCATCTGTCAAGAGGTTTATCAGCCTTTTAAGAAATGAAGGTAGCTAATAAATATAAAATCAATTTAGAAATTAAAAAGTTTTTCTCGTTGCAGATATTCGGAGAAATATTTGCTTCTTAATTTTTCATTCTTGCTCATTTGCAATTCATTATCTTCCCGGATAACGTCGAAGGCAAGATCGCGTGCTTGCTGTAATAGTTTCTGATCTCGTAGAATATTGGCATGTTTGTAAAGGGGTATACCCGATTGCTCAGTTCCAAAAAAGTCGCCAGGTCCTCTGATCTCCAGATCTTTCTCTGCAATTATAAAACCGTCATTTGTTTCGATCATTACGTTCAGGCGCTCTCTACCGTCTTCACTAATTGGGTGATACACAATGAGGTAACAATACGATTTGTCTGAACCACGCCCAACTCTTCCCCGCAACTGGTGGAGTTGACTCAAGCCAAATCTTTCGGCATGCTCGATGATCATTACAGTAGCGTTCGGCACGTCAATTCCCACCTCTATAACAGTGGTGGAAACCAGGATGTCTATCTTCTTATTCTTGAAATCTTCCATGATAGAATCCTTGATCGCTGTTTTCATTCTGCCATGAAGAAGTTCGGTATTGAGCCGGGGAAATACTTTGGTGGAGATTTCTGTGAACAATGTTTCTGCCGCCAGCATATCCGATTTTTCCGAGGCTTCAATAAGAGGACAAACAATATAAACTTGTCGACCGTTTTCTAGTTGCGTTTTTACTTCATCGTAAATTATATTTTTATGATTGGAATCTCTCCAGTAAGTTTTAATAGGTTTACGATGGGGAGGAAGCTCATCGATCACACTCACATCCAGATCACCATAAACCGTAAGAGCTAATGAACGGGGTATAGGTGTAGCAGAAAGATACATCAGATCGGGATGCTTATTTTTCTGGGAAAGCACTGCTCTTTGTTCTACTCCAAAACGGTGCTGTTCATCGATAGCTACAAGACCCACTTTATAAAATTCAACATCTTTCTGGATCAAAGCGTGGGTTCCAATAATAATATCGAGTTCACCGTTTTTTAGTTTTTCCAGGATCTGAGTTTTGCCCCTATAATTTCCACCTTTAAGAAGTGCAATCCTGATTTCCGGTTGGTTCTTCAGGAAGTGGGATAAGCTGTTGAAATGCTGTTCTGCCAGGATCTCTGTGGGAGCCATCAGAACCGATTGGAATCCGTTTTCCAAAGCCAGCAGCATAGCAAATACTGTTACAATGGTTTTGCCGGAACCTACATCTCCCTGCAATAACCGATTCATCTGATGCGATGATGCCATATCTTCTACTATCTCACGGATAACGCGTTTCTGGGCAGAAGTAAGGTCATAAGGAAGTGAATTTTTTAATTTTGTTGTAAAAGTTTTTTTCAATTCAAAAACATTTCCGTTCGATTTTTGATGATGGTGATATTTACTGCGGGCTAACATCAGTTGTGTATAGAAAAGTTCCTCAAAATAATAACGCTTTTTTATCTTTTCAATTTCTTTGGGATGCTGACTAAAATGGATTTTTTGCAAAGATATCTTTCGATATGCAGAATCGAATTTATTCAAAATATATTCGGGAAGAGTTTCCTCGATGCTATCGCTGTATAGTTCAAAAGCTTTATAAATCAGGTTACGGACTACTGTCATACTGATGCCGTCGGTAAGACGGTAAACAGGAAGTACAGATCGCTTTTTCCAGAAATCCAGTTTTGAATCACTGTCATCTAAAATCTCGATTTGAGGATGAACGATTTGCGGAGCACCACGAAATTCGGTGAGAACACCACTTACCCATATCTGCTGACCGATCTCAAATTGCTTTACCAGCCAGTTCCCGAACTTGAACCAGGTAAGAAAAAGAAAGTCCTCACCATCAGAAACAACTACGTTGAGTTGTTGTTTCCTGGCAGCAGCATGACGCTTTTCAATCGAAGCGATATTACCCACGAAAGAACAGTATTCATTGAATGCAAGATCACGGATCTTTACAGCGGATTTCCGATTTATATAATCCCGTGGAAAATGCTCCAACAAATCTCCGATCGTATAGATGTTCAATCTATTCAGAAGCCGGGCACGATGTTCGCCAACACCTTTCAGGTATTTTATCTCATTTTCCAGAGGATTCATAAAATTCACTCCAAATGGAGAAAAAGTTGTTTAACAAAAGAAAGTCAAGTAAAACCCGTGAAAGCTAAATTCTCAAGTTACTGCTTATATCTTGCTTTCATTGATTTCGTTCTGAAAATCAAAACAGTTGCGAAATTCAGAACAACAACTAACCCCAGAATGATAGCGAGTCGTAACCACGGTTCTCCGTTTTCAATTCTGATCCGAGCATAATAAACAGTAGTCCGGATCCACTCGATTCCTGCCAACATCAAACAGGCTTGAATAATGATAGCCGTGATCTTTGTTTTCCAAAATAGCAGAAATGGAATTAAAATACTGATTATTTGTAAAATTAATAAATTTGCTCGTCCAAAATGTGCAGCTAACAACAAAAAACACAAAATTATGGATAATATTTTTAAGAACATTTTCATTTTATTCTCCTTTATTTTTTATTCTCAGTGATCATAGAGTTTTTTTTGATAAAATTCCTTCAGCATTTAAATCTGTATCCAGTAAATCCTGTCTATCCTGTCTAATTTCTTTACGGTAAGTATTATTTAAACAACAAATCCCAATTTCCTTCGAACATCATCCACTTCTCATTTTCCGAATCGTAATAGAATGTGATCAAACGATGTTTTAGCTCGGGATTATCTTCCATAAATTTCTCATATTTATCGGAGGTTATGTAATCTGGAACAGTTTCAGGTGGTTCATTTTTCCCGATCCAGACGAATTTCTGTTCTCCAAGATTGCTGCGGGTTTTGGTTGCCAGTCTCTGCACAGGTTCATCATCATAATTTCCCAACAGGATAACATAATCGACATCATCTTCAGTTCTTAATGAATCCAGGAATGCAGTGTATTTTTTTCCAGCTTTTTTCCAATCCCGCTTAAAATCTTTGAAGATGAGTGTTTCCTTTATTTCCACCTGTCTATCGATATGAAGTGCAACAAGTTTCACTTTTGTAGTTTCACTGTTTTCACGAATGCCTAATTGAACATAGTAATCTCCTTTTTCCAGTTCACCGGAAAGAACACTATTTTCTTTGTCGTAATCGAGTTGACGGTCGTTATGATAGAATCTTCCCTTCTGGAAGATCGTGACGGAAATATTATCGGGATTCAATGTTACCTGAAGAAAGTCTTTATCAACCAGCTTGAATTCGATAAATGCGAGCGATTCAACTTTTTCTTCTTGTGGTTCCACACTGGTGTGTTTTACAAAGTTGTTTTCCTTCACATTGTAATTTTGCCAGACTGAATCTGCCATTACCATTATCGTGGAGGGAATGCGGGTGTATTGTGCTGGGATGTGGTTTGCCTTGAGAATGTAACAGCTTAAAGTCTTGAAATTATAATCCTGTAGAAATTGAGCTTCCAGCATTTTATCAAGGGAAAGCAGCCCTGCCGAAGCTGAATCCTCTTCGATCTTATGTCTGTTATGAAGTTCTTCAATAACCCGCGAAATAGCTTCCGATGCAGCAATATCTTTCAATTTCGTAAGGTGTTCAGGAACGCGAATATCCGGCAAAACTTCATAAAAAACGCTGGGTGCAAGCAGGTTATTCCACTTTGTATCCGATAGCTCTTTATCTTTTAGTTCCATATAAAAATCATACAGATTCTGCCATTGGATTACAGATGCTTCCCAGAAAAATTTTACATCCACCGAGCTGATTTTTTCCCAGAAATTTCCTGGAATATCCGGGTTGATTATTACAAAATCAAGAAGAGGTTGTTTATTATTTCTGCAATTTTCGAAAATCTCCACAAAATTTGAATCCGCTTCTGGAGCATATTCAGGAATTAGTGTGGACTGAAAATTCTTTATTCTTTCATTATATTTTTCTACGATTTCTTTTTTTCTTTCTTTAAAGAAATCCGGTTCTTTCTTCCTCTCTGTTTTCACATCAGGAAATTGGAAAACCAATTCTTCACTTTCCAATGTTCGTTTTTTCAAAGTAAACTGAAATTCGTTTGAAATTGTGCCATCATCAAAAGGAATTATTTTGTAATCGAACAGGCTGTCTTTACGGGTAATTGCCAGAAAACAGCCTTTCCCGATGGTGATCTCTTTGGTGCCGGTACTGTCAGCTTTTATACCCAGAAGGGTGCGCAGCATTGAGAAATTGAAAGCCATGATATTTATCACGGCTTTGGGAACAGGATTTCCGATGCTGTCACCTACCGTAAATTTTACCTTTCTTGTATCCTGGTAAAACGATGTCGAGTTTATATAATTATTTCTGGATGACTTTGAAACAACTTCTTCTGTGCTATCAGGGAAAGTGCTGCGAGCCAGAACGAGAAGAGCTTTATTCACTGCACTTGAAAACCAGGTAGAATTAAGATTATAATCCGGTTCTGCAGCTCCCACATAATACCACTTTCCCTCTACGAAGACTTCCGTCCAGGCATGGTTATTGTCCGTATGTCCCCACCACGGCGTCCAGGCAGGTCTGGCGGGAATTCCTATTGTTCGGCACGCAGAGATGAAAAAGACCTGCATCTCTCCGCATCTGCCAATATTGCTTTTCTGCTGAATTGTTATGGGATTCTGGTTCCTGCCGGAAGTGGAAATAAACGTCATCCGTTCCCTGCACCACAGGTTCACTTCTCTTATGCGCTCTTCTACATCAGGAAATTCCGTAACATAAGAAAGCAACCCCGCTTCGGTAAAAACTTTTCGATACGGAGTTATCTGCTCGTGCGAAGCTGTTATCTTTGCGATGTAGGAAAGAAAGAATTCAGGTGAATAATTATAATCTTCCATCTCGATCAGTTTTTTAAGTTCGATGTAATTGGAAAGCACATCTTCCGGGTTTGCATCCCACAAGATCGAGCTGCCTTCTGCTGATATGAGATAAGCCATAATTCCATCGGGATATTTTGAAATGTAAGATTTGTAGATATTTTGGACATCTTCAGGCAACGGTTCGATGTTTTTCAAAGCTTTAGTAGTTAGTGTATCGATCAACGCTTGGTCTATTACAATATTTCCAAATAGTATTGAGGAAAATGAGATGATGAGGATAATAAACAAACCGAATTTTTTCATAGTTCTTTTCTCCAAAAATTAATTTCATTCAATCGAATTTTGGAAAGAATATCCTATAACCTGTTAAAGATCAGGTTCAATCCGATGATGATAATTAGAAGTGATGTTACTATACCGAATACTTTCTGCATGACCTGAGCTTTCTGTTTGTTCTTTATGGATATCCGGGAGATCAGGTGGCGTGATTTGATAGTTATGAAACCAAGCAGAGAGATCGTGCAAGCCATTCCCACCGAAAAGAACAGCACGCTCATAAGACCGAAAAAGAACACATCCAGGTAAATACTGAAAAGAATGATGGTCATCGATACGGGGCAGGGGATCATACCGGAAAAAATGCCGAGAAGGATTTCATTTTTCTTTCCCGGAAGATAGTGAAAGTGTTCCCTGCTTTTGATCTTTTGCCAGAGATAGTATGCTCCCAATAGCGTGATAAAAGCTCCGCTTATAATTCCCATATAGTTCTGAATATCTATCCTTCCGTGCATTTTCATTGATTTCACAATTATTCCGAAAATAATTCCCAGCAGGATAGCAAGACCGCTGTGAGTGACGGCAATAATGGAACCTAACTTTACTGCATTTATAGATGAAGATTTTTCCTTTAAGAAATAAGCTCCCACGATCATTTTTCCATGACCGGGACCAATTGCATGTATCACTCCAAACAAAAGAGAAACAGAAATCAGGATGAGAAAATATTTTAGTTTAAAACCTTGTTTCATATCTTTTAGGATGCGGTTTAATTTGCTGTTCATATCTTTTTGCCAACCAGCTATTGTATGCCAGAGTGAGCTTTTCTGTAAAAACGATGATTTAGCTTTTGACGCTTTTTCTCCTGTGAGAGGATTTTCTCGTGCGAAGATAAAAACACAACTCAAAAGAAAAAATCCGATTAATGCTATTCTTAATATTTTCATTTTTTATTCATCCAGAAATTTAATTGATATGTTATTCTATCCGGCATGGAATATTCCGCAGAAATATTTTCCGCTTTTTTGATCTTTAGACCATCCTTTTTGGGGACTACTTCACAAAAGATCGTTTCATCAAAAAATGATATTTTCAAATACATAGTTTCCTTTTTTACCTGTACTTTCCAGGGAATATAAAAATGATAAACAAGGAGTTCACCTTTACACTCAGCATGAAAATTTTCCACTTTCTTTACTTTAAACTTTTTGCCATTCAAATAAAAATCACCAAAATAGCCGGAATCCGCAAGATAACCAAAAGCTTCATTCTCGATCATTTTGCTTTCTTCTTCACTTATCTTGTAATCCTGGTCTTCGGTGTAATCCATCACGATCTGCCAACTGAACATTTCATCGAATGTCCATTCTATCTCTAGTCCTTCCAAACCTTCTTCGGAGAAAATAACTTCGGTGGCATATTCTATCCAAACATGCGGATGTGAAAAAAGCTGCATGGAAAACAAGATAAAACAAATTATGACAAACTTTCTCATTCATTATTTCCTTTAAAGAAATATATATTTTTTGTTTACGTTTTTAGAGCAAGATATTTTTATACTCAGAGAGAAAATTATTCATGCGAAGATCATTAATTATTATTTTTATTTTAGTAATATCCAGATTATTTGCTATTCCAATTTTACTGAATGTAGAAATTATTCAGCAAGATAGAATAGTAATTTCTTGGCAAATCGAAAATCCTGCTGAAGATATGAGAATAGAAATTGGATGTTTTAAAAAATCAGATAAGGAAATTATTGAAATTCAATCTGAATCCGTAACCGGAGATTCTGGTTTTTTAGAGAAAAAGGATCTTTATGAATTGCGAATAAGATTAGATGGATTACCGCAAGATTTCACGCTGGATGATTATATTATCTTTCCGAAATTGATCTATAACTATCGAATATATTACGAAATGGAGAAATTCAAAGCTGGCTCGTATGGAGCTACAAAAGAAGAAAATATCATCGAGATGGTTTCTACAAAAGAATTTTATATCAGTAAGTTTGAGGTAACGAACGAACAGTTTCGGGCTTTTGTAAATGCCGATGGTTACGAGTTCCAGGAATATTGGATGATAGATCCTGCCTTGATGTCGAAAAGTAGTATTGGCTGGATTTATCAGGCTAAATACAGGATGACATTGCCTTTTGAATGGAGCTTTTCCAATAACCCTTTTTGGGAAAAAGCTGAATCAAATTTTATTTATGGACCGGTTACGAATGTTCGCTGGTTTGAAGCAAATGCATTTTGTAATTGGATGCGGTGTGAAATGCCAACTTTAGAGCAGATTCAAGTTGCTTTTTATAATTTTATTGAATGTAAAGATGATATGTTTTCCGGTATTTCAGTTTTTAAAGATAATAGTTTTCCCCTTCAAAAAGTACGGGATGGAGTTTCCGAATGGTTAATGAGTGGAGTTGAACCTTCTTCTGCATCCTGTGCAGGATGCAATGAAATGTGTGTTATGATAAATAACGCAAACCAAAAATGGAATTATGTTGTTACACTTTTAAAGTGTCCATTATTCAGAAATGCAAATCTGGGATTCAGGATCGTTATTGATTAAGTTTTCTGTTATCTTCACGATTTGATAGCGAAGGATCACTAAACTTACTGATCTTAAAGTATCGACTAAAAAGCGTTACCATCCCTAAGGCTGGCTATAATTTTTTAGCCCTTTTTATTCTTTCAACCAATTAAATGCCAATTCGAAATAGGAATTTACGTATTGTTCCCTATTTCTTCCCTGATAACCAAACTCCTTAATTTGTCTTTGTTGTGAGCCGGGTGATGGTATAGCAATTGCTTGTATTGTCTGGTTACCAACTACAAAGACCTTAGCGATAGGGTTTGTAATTAATTGTAAATTTCCGCTAAGGTTATTTATAAAGTCTGTCTGAAATGTCTGTGATTGCTGTTGATGAATATTTCCAAGTCCATTGTAAGCAGGGCAAATAATTTTCTTTTCAAGGTCAGAAAGAACTCCTTTTGACGTGCATAGTATTTTGGTAGCACCTTTGTTAATTAAGTTTTTAATGATATCTTTGTTCCATTTTCTTTTGTGTAAAGCATTGTCCCCAGAACTATAAAGGTCTGGGATTTTTTCTCCGGTTTGTTTATTTTTCTTGTAGGCATATCTTTCACAAGAAATAACTGTGTCGCTAACTGCAATTCCTCTTCTAGTTAAGCTGATAATAATTTTGTCAATATTCAAAGGTTGAGTAATAGTTTCATCTATATACATACTGTATTTACTCCATAGACTGTTCCTATTACTTCCATAGAAGAAACGAATAGTTCCCTCTCGGTGTCTATTTCGTCGTTTTAAGGGATTATCATCATTGGTACACTCATAAACGGGAAAACTACCCAAAATCAATTTTGTCGCATTTAGGATTTGTCCTAATTGCAGATATGGGTGTGTTTCTATTTCTCCTCTTGGCATATTTTCGTTTATTTTTGGCTTACAGCCAACTACTTCATAAACGACATATTACGTATAATATGCCATATTGAAAGATTATGCGAATAGATCATTCGTTTATTTTTATGTCTTTTTCTCTAACTTGATGAAAAAGACTAGCACTCCATGTTTTTATTGGGCCATCATTCGGGTCATTTCCTTTATAATAACTTGAAATATTTATATCAATTTTGTATTCTAAAAAGTATATTCCAGATTTATCAATCGTTAGTATGTATGGCAACTTGATTTCAGCACCTTTTCTTAATCTTCCTGTATATTGTTTTTTACCTCCTGTTGTTAATCCTATTTCCGAACCTATTTTATTTAGTTTGTTTTTGTTATTGGTTTCAACATAATATAAGTTTATTTCAGATTTATAATGCTTTTCAGGCTCATTATTTTTTTTTGCTACTTCATCTGAAGGATAATCATAATATAGTTTTACCTCTCTGTTCCCATTATTAAGTATGAGAATTTGAGTTATAAGGACAATTCTTTTATTAATTTTATCATTAAATGTTCTAATTCTGTTAATATTTACAATAATAGATGCATCTTCATGTCGTTTTCTAAATTTAAAATATGCCCAAAAACCACCTATTATAACAGATACTGAAATGACAAGATTATAGATAATTGTGGATATATTATTAATGTCAATGCATGTTAAAATCATAATGAATAATCATCTTAATACTGCTAAATTTGTTTTTTCATCAATCTTTCTATCTGAGTACAAACGGAATGATTATAGATATTAATCCAGTGCACACCACTACCAAAATGAAAAGATTATATCTTATATTGTAATTTTTTAAGAGAGATGAATCATAATACTTTTCTACCTTCTGGTCTTTATACATGCTCAATAATCCATTTAAGAGTTTTGACCTTGTTTGCTTTCCTTTTAACAATCCAAAAATGGCAACAAGATTAATTACAATAATAAGAACCACAAAAATGAACATTACAACCAAATAAGTGCTCTCAGTGCGTGATTTTTCAACAAAACCGGAATTTACAGCAAGTGATATCAGGTTTAATAAAATCGCTGTAAGTACAAAAATTATATCTGTTCGTGTGTTTTGTCCCAGCTCTGAAGTAATGTGTTTATGAACGTGTTCAATCATCATATAATTCTCCTTAGTTTAATTAATAATTAAAGGTATAATATTGCGCATAGATCATTCGTTTATTATCTCCCTAAAAAATCAATGTCAAAAGTTGTGTTTATTTTTTTTGCGTCAAGGAAAATAACTTTGCAAGAATTGATCTTCATTTCTTTTGTACCGACAAAAGAAATCCGTCTGAGCCGGACAGGCTCCGCAAAGAAACCTCCTACGCTAAAGCTACGGCGGACAAGAAACTCCCGACGAATAAAAAAAGCTCTTTTTTTCAACCCCCTCTAACTCCCCCTATTTAGGGGGAGAAGCTATCTCCTTTTGCCGCAGGCAATTCCCTTCCCCTTCGATAAGGGGAAGGGTTAGGGATGGGGGTCGTGAAGAATTAAGAAAACCATTTTCACACAGCTTACCCAGCTTGGTAACCTCTAAAAAGAAATACGTATCAAAGCCAGTCTCCGTAAACTACGCCCTGACAGGCTGGGGCTTTGATACTAGAGAGTAGAAAACAACTCAAACAGAAGATTTTTCTTAACGCTTGTTCATTACCAATTTTTAACACAATTTATATTCTGCCGATTTTAAGAAAAAAAATAAATTTCAAATTTTAACAATTTTCTACTCATTCCCAGTGGAAAAGACAAAACAAAAAATCTAATAAATACAAATTTTATTTCAATTGATAAAAGTCCTTCTCTTTTGCAAAGGAACATCCTTTGCAGCTTGCAGAGCAGGAATTGCATTCGGTGTGTAGTTTACTAATGTATCCTTTTCTTTCGAGGGTTTCCAGCATTGCCTCTAGGGCGCTTTCATCTGTTTTGAAATGGATGGAAAGGTCTGAAAGGCTGATTATCTTTCGTTCTTTGAATAGATCTATTATTTGACGAAGCATGGTTTTTAACCCCCTTTTGTTCCCCCTTAAAAAGGGGGATCAGAAGGAATTAATTTCGTGTATTTTTGCGGAATTTATTTTATTAAAATCTGTTCGGCGGTCTTTCGGGGAATGATGTAACGGGATTCACCAACGGCAACGATAATGTTCGGGTCATCGAACTCATTTTTTTGTACGGAGATAATACTTCCAGCATAAATTCCCATTTCGATGGTTTTTTTATCAGGATTGAATTTTACGATGTATTGGTTACCAGGAATTGCTCCATTCAGGTTAACAGGTGCTCTGCGACCGCGTCCGTGACGACCACCGTGTATTCTGTTTCCTCTTCTCCTGCCGAGTCCTTTTCCCATTCCGAACATTTATGCTCCTTTTTATTGGAGAAACTAATTCAAATTCTTCAAAATGCAAATAATTCTCAATTGCAATTTGTGTCAATTAATTTTCAAATAACCTTTTTTCAGAGTCACTACCAAATTCGTTAGTATCTTTACTTTCTTGATAAAACTACTGCCCAACTCATAGCGATTTTTGGTCTTTCAATAACTTTAAAACCAATCTTTTCTGCAGCGGATATTGTTTCGTTAAAAAATGATAATGAAACATGCATTTTGGGATCGGCAAGAAATAATACTCCATCAGGTTTTAAAAGGCTGTGTATCTGCTTCAGTAAATCAAGGGCATCCGGTGTTTCGTGTATCATCCAGAAAGCAAGAGCAAAATCTAACCGAGCATCCAATCCTATCTTGTGCGATTCACATTGATGTGTTTCGATAATATCGGCAACGCCTGCTTTCCTGGCACGTTTCATCAATCTGTCCAACATTCCTTTTTGCATATCTACAGAATAGACTTTGCCTTTCTTACCGACCATTTTTGCCAGACCGATAGAGAAGCAGCCAAACCCACAACCGATGTCCATCACGGTCATTCCTTCTCGCACATATTCTTTGAACATTTTCTTCGGTTTGTGAATGAGATTTCTTAACGGGTTGTCAAAAGTGTGAGCCATCCATACAGGGCAGACGTGATTATTATCTTTTTTCATTGTTTTTTCCTTCTTTTATAATCAGATCAATTGCGCTCCCAAACGGAGTTTAGGAGTAAGAAAAATAATTATTTTAGGAGGATCATTTTTCTGGATGCAACTGTTTTCCCATTTACGTTTAAGTGATACAAATAAATTCCTGAACTTACCGGTTGGTTGTTTTCATCTGTACCGTCCCAGGTTACGTGGTGAAGCGACTCCGTCGCTTCTGCAATAATGTGGTTATTGCACTCTAAAGTTTTAATTTTTTGACCTTTTACATTATATATTTCCAATTCTATTTGTTCGTTTTGTTGGTTTTGTTCGATGCTAAACTCTATCTTTGTACTTGGATTAAACGGATTGGGATAGTTTTGAGAAAGTTTTGTTATATTCACCAATTCCGGATTATCATCAACACCTACTCCTGGAATCACTGTAACATTCCATAATGTGCTATCTGCCAATTCACCGTCCGATACCAATGCCTTAACCAAAAAATTACCGGAATCTGAAAAGGTATAAGTAAATTCATTGCTGTTTTCACCTTGCTGTATATCATCAAGATACCAGAAATAAAACAGGGAATCCTCATCAGGATCTTCAGCTTCTATGCTGAATAATTGCTCAGTATTTTGTGCAATCGAAAATGCTGTTTCTTCCGGGGAAAAATAAGTTATTACAGGTGCCTGATTAGAAATAAATTCATCTGCTCCAATATCCGGATTTGTTTCATCACGAAAATCGTAATCAAAATCAGTTGTAATTTCTATAATTGGAGTTCCTTCACCTATGCAGGAACTAGTTGAATTTAAGTGTAAACCAGGAAATATTAGATCCGGGTCTCCAGAGAGAGAATTTTCATCTCTTGGAGAATATCCGGGAGCACCTTGTAAATCTGCTAAAGTGTTGTAATCTGTAGTGCCTAATTGTGCTACATAGCGGTCATCGGAAGGGTCATCAGAGTTTACGGTTAAGAAATTAAAGTCACTTTCATCAAATGTTCCGGTTTTTATTTTAATGGCATAATGGTTATTTCCACCACCTGTTCTTTCATTTATCAGAATGTTGTTTTTGAAAATATCACCACCAAACTCTGCAATGGTGTTAAAGCAATATGATGACCTGGGAATAGTGCTGGTTCCACCCATATAAATTGTGTTATAGTAAAATTCATTATAAGTATAATCGGTACTTGCACGATAAATTCCATAAGCCTTATTCACAGTAGATTCAGGGCAAAGGTATATGATATTATTATAGATCAAATTATGATGTGAATTTGTAGTTATAAATATTCCATAAGGCTTGGCAGTTGAGGAACACCATAGATCATGAATATAGTTATGATGGATTTTAGTCCCTATGCAACTTGATGAACCAGCCCTAATACCATAAACAGAAGTGTTTCCCTGTATAGTCTGGTAGATTTCATTCCCTTCAACATTACAATTTATCACATCAGTATAAATATATATTCCATCTTTGTTAAAATCGTGAACATCATTCTTAACGATTTGAAAGTCAATTAATTCTTGTCCGGGGTCACCATCCATCAAGATACTAAAAGTACTTCCTCCAATAACTTCACAATTATAAAGAGTAATAGCTTCCATGCCAATTAGAGGTACTCCAGCATTATAAGTGGAAAAGTATACTGGCATAGACCAACCTGTGCGTTCAGTATTGTCTTCATTAAAAATTATCATATTCTCTAGACTACAATAATCGGAACCGTTTGAAATCCAAATAGTCTGAACTTCAATATCATCTGAAGATCTCCAACCATTGATTCTCATATTTCTGCTTTCATCACTGCTACCATAAGGTGAACCATTAAAACTTATGTAATCGGAATTATGAATTCTAAGACCATAATTAAAGGTTTGTGTTAGAGTGATATTTATCTCTACATTTGCCTCAACATCAGGTTGGAATATAATAGGATTATCGTTTGTTCCTGCAATATCGTAAATCATCAGGTTTTCATTTTCTGTATATATACCATTACGGATCAGGAAGGTTACACCACCCGTGCCAACTCCCTGCGAATTTAGATCATTAATGGCGGATTCAATTGTTGTATAATCAGGAGTGGTTCCCCCAATATACTTAATTCCTGTAAGCTGTGCAAATGATAGGGAAGGTAATAACATTAGAAAGCACAGCAAACTCAATACGATAAATATTCTCATTGTTTTCATATTTCCTCCTTTTATATAGCTATATTTTTTATAGCGGGTTTAATTTTTTAGTCAAACTTATTTTTTTCTTATTAAAATCATTTTTCTGATTTATAAATTCAATAACAGGCATAAATTTCTCAACAGATTCTTCAATAGAAATTTTCACTGCTTTACAAGTTTTTGTAGCACCTGTGATCATTTTGATATTTTTCTTTTCAGAATATCCGATAAACTGGTTCAAGAACCATTTTCTTTTAACTCTTTTCACGAAAGAAGGTGTATCTTCGCTGGAAAGAATTTTAACGGATAGCACTTTCCCTGTTTCATCCAGACTAATTCCGACATTCGTGAAACCTTCATATCCGACAGGTTTAGAAAAATCGGAAGAAATAATGAAGAAGACAGAATTGCCTTCTTCATTATTGTGTTGGGCGAACCTGATATCTTCGAAGGTGCAGAAAGTGATACTATCAGCTTTTATGGAAGAATGAGCAAGCGAGATAAAATCTTCATTACTGATATCTGAATCGATTGCAGAAACCGTGAAAGTTACAAGCAAGATTCCAATGGTACAAATTAGTTTTTTCATTATCGGTTCTATTTCATCAGGATCATCTTATTCATTTTCACAGAATTTTCAGATTTTATTTGATAAAAATAAATTCCACTGGCAACAGGATTATTTCTTTCATCTTTTCCATTCCACAGAACATAGTGAGTTCCTGCTGGATAATTTCCCGAAACGTTATTTTTGATCTTCTCACCTTTGGAATTGAATATTACAATTTCAACTTCACTTTGTTCGGATAAAGAAAATTGAATGGTTGTTTCAGGATTAAATGGATTGGGATAATTCCTGAGGAATTTAATATTTCCCGAAATAATTTCCTCATCAACATCTATATCAGGAAATGTAATTTCAAGACTGGGGCGATAATCTGCATTGGAATACTCTTTTGAATAGAATTTACTGAATTTCTGGTTGGAATTCGCTTTGATCACAAATCCATTGTTTTCAAATGAACCTTCTAAAAAAGTATTAATAAAATTCGTAATATCAACTTCGAATTGCACGATTGTATTTCCACCATTTCCGGAAAAAACATAAGGCATATTTATGGAAGGATCATATTGAATGTGCACTGTATGATCCCAGGTTTCCTCTGTCCATTCTTCGGTTATTGCATAAAAATTCGATGCTGTTGTTCCTCCACTCGGACAACTGTAAAAGCGAGTTAAATGCAGGATTGCACTTTCTGCTGTTTGACCGATGTATGGAGAAATATCAAATTTGATCATAATTCGCTCAAAATGTCCTGAAGGATTAAAATCTGCTGTCCAGAGTTCTGTAATGACAGGATTTGTTCCCGGATGGTCAGGATCTGTGTACATATCATCGCACGGTACGATGGTAACTGTATCTGCCAACAATATTAGAACAGATACTAGAATAAACATTACTGTTAAGATTCTTTTTTTCATTGTTCCTCCTCGTTTTTAAAAATAAGAAATGAAAAATATATTATCAATATTGCCTGAACCCACGGAAACACAGGATACCACCATATTTCGTTTATATCAGGTTTTCTCATAATAATATGGACTATGATCGGTTGAAGAATCATCCATATTCCACAAATCATTCCTAAAATCAATCCCGATTTATGTCTGGATAGTGTTAGTATAATTCCTAAAATAAGCATACCGGCAAATGCCAGAGTTATGATTGCTCCCGGTCCTCCCATTTCAAAACTTCCGGGTATTTCCCGAACTATTTTATGAATCAATTGAATAGTTAACATAGCAATAAATGCTTGAATGTAGATCGATGACGATTTCAATTTACTTTTTTGCATATTACCCTTCCTTCTCTCGCTCCCGAACAGGACCTGTTATATAACAGGTTAAAAGTTTGGGAATAAGATTGAATTATTTTCTTTGCCCATTTTCGCGACCTTCGTTTCTGGCAAAAGTTAAAATCCTATCTGCAACCTGACAATAAAGCTCGATGCTTCTTCAGGAGCACTATCAGGTTTATCCTGCGGCGTCATATAATTGAATCTGATTCTTGTTGATTCAGTCAGACCAATCGTCAAACCTGCATTAATGTAAGTATATTCACTTTCATCATCTTCAGCAGAATTTTTATCCCAGTATTCATACACTGCATAAGGTTGAATGTAATTCATAAAATTGCATTTCATCGGGAAAGCATAACCTGCCTGAAAATAATATGCTTTCATTTCCTGGTCATCATAAGTAAATCCTTTTCCCGTTAAATATTCTCCGGTTGCCTGAAAATTATAGTTATCATATTTAAACCCGCAAATGGAACGATAGCCGGTTTCCGAATAAAGTTGGAAAAAATCGTCATAATAACCTTTTTCGGTATGATTGTAATCTGCAGAAATTGCCAGTCCGGAAAGTGGCGTATGAAAGATTAAACCGAGATTGTAATCGTGTTCTCCATCGAATGTTCCGTTCACTCCGTTCATCAAAGCAAGTTCAGTTTCCAATCCTGCAACTTCTCCCAGATCAAAATTTGTATTTACTACAAATCCTGTTGGATGACAAGTTGCAAAAGTTTTGAAGAACACTGGTTTTTCTAAAGTTAAGCGTTCGGAACATTCTGTTTTTCCAACAAATCCTCGCAAGACGTGACCTTGCAATAATCCTGCTTTGATGTTGTCATTCAAATTGTAGAATATGGAAGCATCCATAAGTTTCAGATTTAAACCGGCTCCCTGACAGGTTGAAACTCCAAATTCGAGAGCATAATCGATTTTTTTATCGAGTGTTCCGGTAAATTCCAAAGCTGCTTTTCTAATTTGAACCCTATTACTGGTGTCATAATTCCCTGAATTGGAATTACCACCGGAATAGAATTTTGCATCCAGCACAATAGATGAGTGGATGTTCGGCAGTTCAAATTCTGCAAACAAAATCATCTGCGAAATCAGAATCAATGCGACCATTGTTAATAACTTCATAATTTTATCTCCTTTGACTTATTTTTTATGTGATTGAGACGCATTCTCATTTCGTAGGAAAAATAATAATACCCATTTTAACATTTGAATTTTTCCAAATTAGATTGAATAAGGTCCCGGGATTAATCTCCAGCCCCAGATATATTCTAGAACGCTCCAAGCTGTTAGCAGACCAAAATATGACCAAAACATAATAGAATTAATTTGCTTACTTTTTCTTGCTTTATAAATAGATAGTCCTGTTAAAAATATAAAAATCCCACACATAATATAGGTTGTAAAATGTGTCCTTGATAATACTTCATATTGGAAGATCATTATATAATGCATCGACCAGACAAGCAGGAAACTTGAGAGCGAGAATTGAACAGAAACCGGTAAATGCTTTCTTAAGTTCAGGAATAGAAAGATCATTAAGATCAAAACTGGCAGGAAATTCCAATGAGCGATTTCTATAGTTGCATCTTTAATGTATAGATCAGCATTTTCCAGGAACTCTCCAAAGAATCCCCATAGAGAAATTCCGCTGATGATTGCCAGGAGATTGCTAATAAAGGAGTTTTCTGTATTCTTTTGTGATTTAAAAAACAGAATTATTCCAAAAATTAATAATAATAAACCTGAGAAAAGATAGGGTATATTTCCTGCTCTGTTTGTGAAAACCAGCAACATATATGTGAATCCAAAAAATAATAAAGCATAAATAACTGTTTTCAAACCGATGTTTTTCATTTTATTTTTCTCCTACGAAAATATTTGAAAGCAAGACTTGACTCGCAATGACCAACGGAAATGTGAGTTGAGAATTGCATTTTGATAGGTTGTTCTCGACTCGCACTTCGTTACGAGTCAAATCCAACCTTTAAGACGTTTTTCATTTTTCTTCCCTAAACACTTATAGTTATTCTTTTCGAAGCTATTTTCATTCCTGTATAAAAAAGAATGAAGATAACAGCTATGATCATTATCCACATTGCAGATATTGCTGGCTGAACCGCAAATATACTAACCTGGTAAAATAATGTTGAAATTAGCCAGGCTAGAAAAGTGAGATAAAGGCTGGAAAAAATTGTCCACTTAAGATTTGTTTCGCGATAAATAACAGCAATTGCAGCAACACAGGGAACATAAATAAGAATGAACAGCAGGTAAGCAAAGGCATTGTTTTTCCCTCCAAAGCGTGAACTCATCTCCGAGAAAGTTTGAGCATCGACTTCAAGTTCTTCTTCTACGACTTCCATATCAGAAGTTTCCACAGATAACCCCATCGGGTCTGCTGCAGTTTCTTCAAATCCTTTGAATCCTTCCGGAATTGCCCTAAATGATTCAACAATTCCTCCCCAGAAATCAAATTCTTCCTCTGCTTCTTGAGTCTCATCTAATTGAGAATATAGTGCGTCCAAAGTTCCCACAACTGCTTCTTTGGCGAAAATTCCCGTGAACAATCCAACTGTAGCTGGCCAATTATTGCTTGAAATTCCCATAGGTTTGAAAATTGGAGTAATACTTTTTCCGATACTGCTGAGTATAGTATTTTCTGAATCCTCGTTACCAAAGCTGCCATCCGTTCCAATCGAATTCAGGAAACTGAGGACGATAACCACTATGATGATCACTTTTCCAGCTCTTAACAAAAAAGTTTTCAGTCTCTGCCAGGTATGAAGCATAATTCCGTTAAAAGTGGGAATATGATAAGGAGGAAGCTCCATTACAAAGGTTGATGTTTCACCTCTTAAAATAGTTTTTTTGAATATCAGACCGGAAATAATGGCTAAAATAATCCCGATGGAATATATTGTAAAAACTACAAGTCCGCCATTTTTCGGGAAAAACACACTTGCAAAAAGAATATAAACAGGCAGTCTGGCTCCGCATGACATAAACGGATTTATAAGGATTGTCAGGATTCTGTCTCGGTTATTTTCCAGCGTTCTGGTTGCCATAATTGCCGGAACATTACATCCGAAACCAACCAACATCGGGATGAATGCTTTACCCGGAAGACCGATAAAACGCATAAACCTGTCCATAACAAATGCTGCTCTGCTCATATAACCGGAATCTTCCAAAATGGAAAGCGAAAGAAA
>JAUXIJ010000097.1 GCA_030621085.1 Candidatus Cloacimonadota bacterium
GAGGAGGCATGATGTCACCCTGAATACTGCAAAACAGATCACTTTTTTCCACCGGTGAAATAGGTGCAATTAAGAGATCATCATAAGGTTGAGGCATGAAATCACCTTGTGCATTACAAACCTTGCTTTCTGCAAAAGATTGAAAAGATACATCGTTATTGCTGTTTACCACAGCGAATATGTTCAAAATCGACACAATACAAGCTACTACCAAGATAATAATTAAATTTTTATTCATTTTATCCTCCATTTATTTTTTATTTAGTACTGGTTGTTGTATCTTCATCTTCTTCAAACGGAGGAGGCATGATGTCACCCTGAATACTGCAGAACAGATCACTTTCTTCCACCGGTGAAATAGGGGCAATTAAGAGATCATCATAAGGTTGAGGCATGAAGTCACCTTGTGCGTTGCAGAACTTGCTTTCTGCAAAGGATTGAAAAGACACATCATTATTACTGTTTACCACAGCTACTACGTTCAAAACCGACACAATACAAGCTACTACTAAGATAACAATTAAATTTTTATTCATTTTATCCTCCATTTATTTTATTTAGTACTGGTTGTAGTATCTTCATCTTCCTCGAATGGGGGAGGCATGATGTCACCCTGAATACTACAGAACAAATCTTGATTATTTGAAATTGAACTTTTTTCCACAATTACTTCCTCAAAAGGTGCCGGCATAAAATCACCTTGAGTTGTACATTGGATAGATGCGGCATTTTCTGCCTGAACTTTGCTTACCATACTATACATACTGAATGCAGTCAAAACAAAAACGACCGTTAAAAAAAGAGCTACTACTTTCTTCTTCATTTTCTTCTCCTTTTAATTCATTAATTATATTATTTGTCATTAACTTTCATTTTAAAGAAAACTGGCAAGTTTTTTTTCTTATTGATAAATATTATTCGTACAATGTGCATTATAATTTTCCTATCTATTATTCAAAATAAATTCTGAAAAAAAACAGAATTTTACTTTGTTTTTTTATAAAGATCAAATTAAATAATTACATTCGCTATAATTATTCTTAGTAATTCATTTATGCAAAAGATATGCCAACACCATTTGTAACAGGATAATTCATAGAACTACTTACTATTATTGTACTTATTTCATATATCATTTGTGGTTAATTTCATTTCCGATGAATTAATTGAGTCAGATTCGGGCAAGTTGTGACAAAAGGTCCCAGTTTCTATATTATTAATATTAATAATAAACCAAGGATCTAAATATATTTTGAGTAAGTATTAATTGAATCATTTACATTATAATTTATTTCTACAAAAAAAGAGCTACTAACCTTTCAAATTTAAATAGGTTATAAGAAAAAAACTTGACTCAATTATGCCTGATTTATTTTTAACGCAGTTTAATTGTGAATAGTGTTGAAAAGAAGCTACCCGCTTCTACCTTACGGTTTCCAGAAAAGGGAATACTTGATAAGGTTTAATAGTAGATGAAGAAAGTTTATTATATAAGCATTATAGCGGGTGGTTACACTCGCTATTTTTTTATGAATAAAAGGAGGTTTTTTGGCCTGGAGAAGTAGAAGTAAAGCTAAAATGAAGCCTACTATTCCAAAAGAAAGGATTAATGCACAGATCAGGGTATCGTCGGTGAGGCTGATCACTGCAGATGGAAAGCAGGTTGGTGTAGTTCCAATATCAGAAGCGTTAAAATTAGCAGAAAAAGCAGATCTCGACCTTGTGGAAATATCACCTAACGCTAATCCACCAGTATGCAAGATCATGGATTTTGGACAGTATCATTATCAGAAAGAACGTAAAATGCGAGAATCAAGAAAAAAGCAGCATATTGTTCAAACCAAAGAAGTTAAATTTGGTCCAAATACAGAAGATCATGATTACAATTTTAAGAAAAATAATGCTTTGAAATTCTTAAAACAACATAATAAGGTAAAATTAACTGTAAGATTCCGAGGAAGACAACTTGCCCACAAAGATATTGGTCACAAACTTCTGGAGCGTTTACTTGAAGAACTGAAAGAAATAGTTGATGTTGAAGTTCAGCCAAAAAGTGAAGGAAGAACTATTTATACGATAGTTAATCCTAAAAAAGATATTGATAAGATTCTGGAAAAAGACGAACCCGAGCAGGAAGAAAATTAAAATATAAATAGGTTCAGGAGGAATAATGCCAAAACTTAAAACACGCCGCGCGGTAGCAAAAAGATTTAAGATTACCGGCAAGGGAAAACTTAAAAGATCACATGCATTTGTAGGTCATCTTTTAACCAAGAAAAGCGCTAAGAGAAAAAGAAATCTGAGAAAATCTGATCTGGTTAATCAAGCTGATGAATCCAGAATGAAGCGCATGCTTGGTGTATAATAAAATAAAGGAGAAATATCATGCCACGTTCGGTAAATAATGTAGCAGCAAAAAATAGAAAAAAGAAATACCTTAAAGCAGCTAAAGGGTACGTTGGTGGACGCAGTAAATTATACAGAACTGCTCGTCAGGCAGTGGAAAAAGGATGGTTGTACGCTTATCGCGATAGAAAAGCTAAAAAACGTATTTTCAGAAGTCTATGGATTACCCGTATAAACGCTGCAGCCCGTATGAACGACCTTACTTACAGCAAGCTTATTAATGGCCTGAAAAAAGCTGAAGTTGAAATTGATAGAAAAGTATTAGCTCATTTAGCATTCCACGATATGGAAGCATTTACTAAACTTTGTGATATAGCCAAGAAACAACAATAAAGGATGTTGTTGTGAAAGAGGAAATAACCAGAGTTCTCGAAGCTGCCAGATCTGAAATTAAGAAAGCAGATTCTATGCATGATCTCATGCAGCTCAAATCCCGCTACATCGGGAAAAAAAGCATCTTGAACGGACTTATGCAAAAACTCGGAACTTTATCCAAAGAAGAACGTCCTGCTTTTGGAAAGATACTTAATGAAGCAAAAGTTCAGATATCCGAATTGCTTCTCCAGAGAGATCAAGAAATAAAAAACCTTAAATATAAAAAGACTCTGAAGAAGGAAGCTCTGGATCTGACTATGCCTAGTCGTAAAAGAGAGATCGGCACTCTTCATCCTATCACAAAAGTATGGCAGGAGATCGAAGATATATTTATTTCCATGGGTTTTGAGGTAGCAGAAGGACCGGATATCGAAGATGAATTTCATAATTTCGATGCATTGAATACTCCCCAAGACCATCCTGCCCGTGATCTTTCCGATACATTCTACATTGAAGATGATGTGCTATTAAGAACTCAAACTTCAACTGTTCAAGTACGAGTAATGGAAAATCATAAACCACCGATCAAAATCATCTCACAGGGAAGTTGTTACCGCAATGAGAATGATGCTTCACATTCCCCTATGTTCCATCAGGTGGAAGCGCTTGTAGTGGACGAAGGAGTTACTTTTGCCGATCTGCGGGATATAATGAATATATTCGTAAAAAAGATGTTTGGAGAAAAAATCGAATCCAGATTCCGACCTCATTTCTTTCCGTTCACAGAACCAAGTGCTGAAATGGATATCATTTGTGTGAAATGCCTGGGAAGAGGATGTAACCTTTGTAAAGGAAGTGGCTGGTTGGAATTGGGCGGTGCCGGAATGGTAGATCCAAATGTTTTTAGTATGCTTGGCATAGATTCCGAAAAGTATACGGGGTACGCTTTTGGATTGGGTATTGACAGAATAGCCATGCTGAAATATAAAATTCCTGATATGAGATTGTTATTCGAAAATGATATAAGATTTTTAAAGCAGTTTAAATAGTTATATTCATTAACTAAAAAATAGAGTGAAATATGAAGATTAGTTATAAATGGCTAAGCCAATATATAGACATTGATCTTTCACCGGAAGAACTTCAAACCAGGATGACTTTTGCCGGTTTGGAAGTGGAAGGTGTGGAAAAACTGGGTGAAGATTTAAATCAGTATATAGTTGCAGAAATTAAAAAATGCAAAACTCATCCTGGTTCCGATCATCTTTCAATATGCCAGGTAAATAATGGTTCCGATACTAAACAGGTTATTTGTGGAGCACCGAATTGTGCTGCCGGTCAGAAAGTGGCATTTGCTCCAGTTGGCGTTTCAATTAGTGATTTCAAAATAAAAAAAGTGAAATTACGCGGTGAAGAATCATTTGGAATGATATGCTCGGAAAAAGAACTTGGCATTTCTGATAATCACGATGGTATTTTAGTCCTTCCAGATGATGCTCCTATCGGAGAAAAACTGGGAACTTACCTGCAACAAGATGATATAGCTTTTGAAGTTGAGATCACACCAAACAGGCCTGATCTTTTGGGTATTTTTGGCGTTGCTAGAGATGTGGCTGCCGTTTTGAATGTTCCACTCATAATACCGGAAATCAGTATCAAAGAAACAGGTGAATCCATAGCAAAGCATCTTGCTTTACAAAATGATGCTTCGGAGCTCTGCACCCGGTATACTGCCAGAATGATAAAAGGTGTAACCATAAAAGAATCACCTGCATGGTTGAAGCAAAGATTGATCTCCGTTGGATTGCGTCCGATAAATAATATAGTAGATATCACAAATTTTGTAATGACAGAATTCGGTCATCCGTTGCATGCTTTTGATCACAAATTGATAAAAGATAAAACCATCATAGTTCGCAGAGCAAAGAAAGGTGAAAAATTCCCTGCTCTGGATGAACAAACATATACACTAGAAAAAGATGATCTTGTAATAGCCGATGCTGTAAAACCCATTGCTCTTGCCGGAATTATCGGGGGAGAGAATTCCCATATCACAAAAGAAACAAAAGATATAGTGATAGAAGCTGCGAATTTTCTTTATTCTTCTATCAGGAAGACAGCAGGTCGTTTGAAAATTTCTACAGATTCTTCTTATCGTTTTGAACGTGATATTGCCGATGAAACAGCCGAACTTGTAAGTCAACGTGCCTGTCAATTGATTCTTGAATTAGCCGGGGGTAAGCTTTTGGAGGGCAAGCTGGATTCTTATCCAAACCCTGTTGAAAATAGAATCGTTGGATTGCGACCTTCAAGAGTGAAGAAACTTCTAACTATTACAGTATCTGACAAACAAATCATTAATTATCTTGAACCGTTGGGATTAAAGCTTTCGAGACGGGAAACAGATCTCCTCAAATTTGAAATTCCTCCTTATAGAAAAGACTTGGTTCGTGAAATCGATCTGATTGAAGAAATTATCCGTCTGCATGGTTATAATTCTGTAGAGTCTTTTCTTAAACCACAGAAAATTATGGATAAGACCACCTTTTACACTAGCAGAAAAATAAAAGATATTCTTGTGAATAATGGTTTTTCCGAAGTGATAAACTGGAATTTCGGAGACCCATCAGATTTGAATAAACTGAATATTCCTACAGATGATGAACGGCGTAACAATGCTGAGCTAAAGAATCCTCTGGGTTCAAGCTTCTCCATTATGCATTCCATGCTGATTCCGCAATTGCTGAAAAATGCATTATTCAATATTCACCATGGTCAGAAAAACCTTAAATTATTCGAACAAACCAAAGTTTTCACAAGACATAATGAGAAACTAGCAACGGAAAAAATACATCTTTCTGCGCTTATTACCGGCAATTTGCATCCTGTTTACTGGAAAGAGGATCAATATCCCGCAGATTTTTATGATATAAAAGGTATCGTCGAAGAAATTCTGAATGCGCTTGATATATCAAATCCGGTATTCAAAGTATCGAGTGAAAAATTCTACCAACCCGGTCTTGCTGTAGATGTTTTTCTCAAGGAAAGGATGGTCGGTAGTTTTGGTAAGATCGATTCAAAAATAGCCAGCAAGTACGATATCGAACAACCGCTTTTCATTCTTGATATTAAATTGCAGGATATTTTTGAACTTCAAAAGAGTGTAAAGCCAGTTTTCCATGATATTCCAAAATTCCCACCAGTTCTGCGCGATCTTTCTTTTGTTATTTCCAAGAAATATTCGTATAATGAGATACTGAATTCCATATATTCAATAAATAAGAAACTTATAACAAAGATAGAACTTTTCGATGAATATATTGGGAAAAACATCAAAGATGGATATCGAAGCCTGACCTTCAGTCTGGTTTTCAGTTCTGACACAAAAACCTTGACGGATGACAATATAAATAATATTCTACAAAAAGTAATTGAGAAATTAAAAAATGACTTCAACATTGAGATGAGGTAGTATATGGAAGAAAAACCAGTTATATCTCTGGATGAAAAGATCCAGAAATTAATAAATAATTATACTGAACTTAAAACCAAATATGCTGACCTGGTTGTACAAAAAGCAGAAATGGAAAAAGCCAATTCTGAATTAAATGAATTCAAATCTCAGAACAGCGGGAAATTTGAAGACCTCCAGGAATCTTTTAACAAACAGCAGGAAGAGATTGAATTTCTACGTAATGAAAATCGGAATTTAAGATCCCAGGTGGAAAAATACGAAAACAAAATGCAAGAGGCTTCTTCCAAGATCGATAGTATTTTTGGTCAGTTAAGTGATCTTTAACTAAATGAAATCTATAGAGATCGAGTTATTAGGCAAGAAATATTTCTTTAGAAGTGATAACCCTGAAAAACTTCAGGAAACTGCCAAACATCTTGAATCTCAACTGGAAGAATTGAATAGCAGGTTTAATACAGTTGATCAGAATAAACTGTTTGTTCTTTATGCTTTAATGATAACAGAAAAATATTTCTCAGCGATCGAGAATAATGAAAAATTAAGTAAAGAATTTGAACAGATAACCAGTATGCTCAATGATCTGGTTCTGGAAAACGAAGTATAGCACCTGCGGTATTCGTGATATTATTTTTGTTTTTGAACCAATTACGAACGGGAAGTCGAGCCATTTGCAGCGCACGAGCCGAACATGATTCGGATGTGTAAAGCAGATAAGGTAGACATCCACCTTGTTTCCGGTTCGCTAAAACGATAATACACGGTACTGCGGGTTAATATAAATTTTAAAAAAGAGAGGTTAATAATGCAATATATATATATCCTGGCAGGATTTGC
>JAUXIJ010000038.1 GCA_030621085.1 Candidatus Cloacimonadota bacterium
ATCACTATCAAATTTGCGCAGACTATTATCAAAAACAAGATCACCAAATATTGAGACTATTAAACCATCACTTGATTTTGCAAATGAAGTAAATCCATAACCGCAGTTCGCAGTTCCTGTTTCCAACCAGATTGTATTACCTTCATTATCCAGTTTCCATAAAAAACCTGCAGTTATTCCTTCTAAATATCCTCCGATTAAAATATCTTCTTCTTCTGTTTCTGTTATTGTTTTTCCTTTATCATCTAATAAAGTTTCGTCTAAAATCCTTGTCCAGAGTGAATCTCCATTTGCGTTTGTTTTTATCACCAAAACCGCATCTTCAGTTTCGTTGTCTTTTACAATACCTGTTAATAAATAACCACCATCAATAGCTTGTATGACAGAGTGTATGTTTCCCCATTCGTAGTTCTCAAATGAATATATTTCACTCCAAATAATACCGGCATTTTGATTTAGCTTTACTAAATAAGCCCAATCTCCATTATTTTCATAATTGTGTCCTGCTGCAATAATGTTTCCATCATCTGTTTTATCCATTGTATTTATAGATAAATCTTCCATTAAAAAAGCCCATTCTCGAGTTCCGTTTGTATCTCTTTTTATCAATACAGTTCCATTTGTATAACGATACGAAGCTGTAAGAATGCCCCCATCTTCAGTTTCTACAATAGCTCGAGATTCATTTTCATTTTGAAAACTTACAGTATCTCTTTTTGCCCAAAGCATATTACCTTCGCTGTCAGTTTTCAACACAAAACCCCAGCCAATGAGAGTATCCAGATTAATGCAAGTGCCATTTACAGCATAACCACCATCGCTACAAATTATAACATCTTCAACACTAAATATAGCCTCATAAAAGGGGTCATAGGTATGAAGCCAAGTATTTTGGGAATTTAATATTGAATATTGAATAATGAATAATATGAAAAGTATTATTACTTTTTTCATCTTACTTTCCTCCTTTCTATTTGATCATTGTAATTTTCTTAAAAGTCATAGTTTTTCCATTGGAATTCAGAGTAACAAAGTAAATTCCTGAAGATACTTTTCTTCCATTTTCATCAATTCCATTCCAAACTATCGAACTATCATATTGAGATGTTTCATACTGCTTAACTCTTTGTCCTTTTGAATTGTAGATATTTATTTTTAGATTCTCTAAGATTTTTGGTAGATTAAATGAGATTGTGATTTCTGGGTTGAATGGATTCGGATAACATTTTAAATTCTGATGATTTATTGAAATAACATTATCATCAATACTTACTATATTATTATCTGTCTTCCTAAGATGAACTCCATCGATTCCACCAATATAAAAAATAAAACCATTATTAGTTTTTTGAAACCAGGCAAGAAGATCTTCAGCAATCCATTCAATATTATAATCGTAATCACTCTTGTAAACTCGATAAGCAGTACTTAATAAAAAACTGTTATCTTCAGGTAAATCTATAGCATAAAAATGTTCATACCAGATTTCATTATCACCTACAATCTCTTCCCAAATAATATTGCCATCCAAACTAAGAAGATTTAGATAACCAAATGTAGAAGGAGTACGAATTTTACCTACTACTAATAAATTATTTTCGTTATTTTCTATAATCCAATTTCCAACATCTCCATTACCACATCCATCTTTCCTGTAAGTCCAAAGAGTATCTCCAACAGCATCTGTTTTACAAATAAAAATATCTGAATCAGGAACTTCGTCTGTTATTCTGCCTGTTAAGGCATACCCTCCATCAGAAGTTGGTATTATTCGATTACTTGTAGTTGAGTACAAACCTAGAGAAAAATCATTATTTAAAATTTCATTCCCATTTTCATCAATAATTCTAAATAAACACGCACCTTCAGGACCGCTTCCTGAAAGTACAATATCACCTTCGTGAGAATAACACATTGTTGTCGGAGCAATATCCAAATCCTGTGACCAAAGCCTGTTACCGTTTGCATCTCGCTTTATCATATATCCGTCACCACCGTTAATCAATCCGCCATCACTTGTTTCAATTATTGCATTGGATTCGTGGGTCGGCGCAGTCGGAAAACTGAGTGTATCTTTATCTGCCCAGAGCATTTCTCCATCACTGCTTATTTTCATTACATAGCCACACCATTCTATATAAGTGCCAGGTGGGTCTTCAATAACATAATAACCGGTTACAGCAAAACTTCCATCAGAGCATATCTGCATGTGTGGTCGTACGTTTATTCCATCTGCGCCAAAGGGATTGTAGTAGTTATCCCAGATAACTTCGGCAGTTAATAAAATATGTGTTACAAGAAATATAAGTAATAGTAGTTTTTTCATCATATCCTCCTTATTTTAATAGGGTTATTTTTTTTGTATCTAATATTTCATTATTGGATAGTAGTTTTGCGAAGTAAATACCGGATGATATTTCATGCGGTGACCATATTAAAGAATATTCTCCAGGATGTTTGTTTTCATTCAAAAGAGTATCAACTAATTGCCCTTTAATATTGTAAATTTGCAGCTTAACTTTTGAATGTTCATTAATAATAAAATTTATTCTTGTACATGGATTAAAGGGATTAGGATAGACATTTAAAATTGTTTCGGATATATTAACAATATTTTCATTGGTATCAGTTCCATCAGGATTCAATTTTGATAATGCTATAAATGAAGGTTCAAATAAGGCTACAACTATATTACCATTATCAGTAATCTTAACGGCTTTATCTCCACTACCGTTATAATATGGTAGGTCATTTGACCATTCAATATTGAATTCATCATCAAATTTTCGAATTCCATTATTAAATACCGGATCTCCATACAACGATATTATAGCTCCATCATTTGAGTTTATCAAAGAAGTAACTTCATAGCCACAATCTTCTATCCAGATTGAATTACCATTGCAATCAAGTTTCCAAATAAAGCCATTTACATCCGATAAATATCCTTTGCGACCTCCAATGAAAATATTACCTTCTTCAGCTTCAACAATTGTGCGCCCATTATCGTCCAGTGATGTTTCATCCAAAACCCTGGTCCAAAGAGAGTCACCGTTTGCATCTGTTTTAATAACCAAAATAGCATGACCTGTTTTAATATCTTCTACGTAACCAGCTAGTAAGTAACCTCCATCTGAAGATTGTATTACAGATTTTATTATTCCCCATTCATAATCTTCAAACTCATATGTTTGAGACCATATAATTTCTGCATTTTGATCTAATTTTGTTAACGACGGCCAAGGGATATTATCTATTCTTATCTTTCCTGCTGTAACGATATTACCATCGTAAGCTTTACACATTGAACGTACATACACTTGTTCTAAACAGTTTGTGTATTCTCTAACACCATCTAAACTTCTTTTAATCATTGCTGTTCCTCCGGAAGTTGTGTTAGATGCAGAAAGTATTCCGCCGTCTTCAGTTTCCACAATTGCCCTGGATTCATTTTCATACTGGAAACTTACCGTATCTTTATCTGCCCATTCAAAATTGCCTTCACTATCGGTTTTCAGCACAAATCCATAAGCATAAGTATTTTCATCAATATAACTTCCATTCACGGCAAACCCACCGTCTGCACATTCTATTACGTCTTCTACATTCCATAATAGGTCAGAAGGAAAAGGGTCGTAGGTTTGCATCCAGGTTTCTTCGGCTGGTAGCCGAAAATAACAAATTAAAAAGCAAAAAGCAAAAATAAGAATTTTGTATTTCATAATTCCTCCGTTTATTCCAGGTTCACTTTAAAAATCATTATTCTGCAATTTCTTTTTAGTGAAAGATTACTAATACCGAAAATTGTTCTTTTTTATAAAAAAGTCAACTATTTTTTATTTTAAGATGCTATTTAATCAAAATTTATTTCTTTTCCTGTTACTGTTCCTCTCGTTCCCAAAGCCCTCTTTGGGAACGTAACAAATTTTAATTGTATCTCATTTTCGAAACGGGGTTTCAAATCATATAATGTTACTAATCCAGTCTCCGTAAACTACGCCCCGGCAGGCAGGGGATTAGTAACGAGGGTAAAATTCAGATGTTTACTCTGTAACGAAATTCTCTTTCAGCCAGTTTAATGTATAATCCATATCTTCAGGCAACGGTGCTTCTACTTTTATTTCTTTTCCTGTGATGGGATGCTTAAATTCCAGCCGGCAGGCATGCAAAGCTTGTCTCTTAAGATGGTTAGCCAGCAGGTATTTCACTTTTTTCTGGTAATGAAAAGGCACAATACTCAATGTTCGTTTTAATGTGGAATATGTATTATCTCCCAATATGGGGCAATTGATATGAGAGAAATGAACACGGATCTGATGGGTTCTGCCGGTTTCCAACTGAATATCTACCAGCGAAAAGAAATCGAAATATTTTTCAATTTTATAATGAGTTACAGCAATCCTGCCGGAATCGGAAACAGCCATTCTGGTGCGGTCTTTCAAGCTGCGCTCGATATAAGTTTCTATGGTTCCTTCCGCAGTTTTGGGAATGCCCACTGTAATGGCTTTGTAAATTTTTTGGATCTGCCAGTTCTGGAATTGCTGTGAAAGCAGGGAGTGTGTTTTATCGTCTTTTGCTACTATTAAAAGACCGGTGGTATCTTTATCCAGCCGGTGAACGATTCCCGGTCGCAGAGGATCGTGAGCAGAAGACAATTGCCCTTTTAGATGATACATAAGAGTATTTACAATTGTTCCATCAGGATTCCCCGCACCCGGATGAACAGCTATTCCTGCCTGTTTATTTATAACTGCCAAGTATTCATCCTGCCAGACGATGTCGAGTGGAATATTCTGAGGAGTTATTTCCAGATCTGATTTTTGTGGAATAGTAATATATACTTCATCACCGGAATGAAGCAGATAACTCTTTTTTACTTTTTCCTGGTTTACAGTGATATTTCCGTCTTTAATAAGATGTTCGATAAAAGAACGGGAATAAAGTTCATCTTTTCTAAGACCGATGAGGTATTTATCTATTCTGCAGGATTTTTCTTCCTGGTAAATGATCTTCATGAAATCAGGATTCAGTATCCTTTTGCTTTTTCTTATCCAGGTTAGTGAAGGAAACTATCACGCCGGTAGGTTGTCCATTGGAATCGCGAACAATGGCGCTGTTCATCTGTATATGACGCTTCATTGCCGGAACAAAGAACTGTTGGGGTTCCTGCTTGGTTTGAGATTTTAAAACATTCAGAACGTATTTTTTCACATTATTTTCTATCTCGGGTGGGAAGTTTGTGTCTATCATATTTGTTTTTTCATTGATAGCAGGAAAAGTTTCGATAACTTTGTCGTTGATATAAGCAATATTACCTTTCATATCCATAGCAATAAAACCGTCATCCGTGAGGTTCAATAACGCTACTACCCGGTTGTGATGTTCCACTATCTTATCTTTCTTCAACTTATCAAAGTTCAAAACCGATTTCAACATATCCTTCATCGATATCATCACAGCGAAGAATTCCTTATCCAATGAAGTCTTAAAGTTGTCCAGATCGATGTCTATATTGTATATCCCCTGGCTGATATCCTTCAGTATATTATGGATCTCGGAGAAGGCTTTATGCAAAAATATAGGGATATAAAAGATAGCCACCAAGGCAAGAATAAATTGGATGAAGATGGTAATGAAGAATGTGTTCTGTATATCTATCTTCATCTGAATCAAATTATAAGAATTGCCTAAAAGATGTAAAATTATAATTGCCTGTAAAATTGATATAATAAATATCAGAATAATCAACAGGCGGATTTTACCGGTAAAAGAAAGTCTCATTTTTCTATCCTTTTTTAGATGTTTCTTTTATAAGATCATCTATTTTAGTTTTGGGACCGATAAGCACCAGAACATCATCTTCGTTCACCACATCATTTGCCCCTGGCATATCGTTTATCCTTTTTTCGATGATATTTTCTCCCTCTTCAGTAACATTTTGAGAGGTATATTTTATAGCTACTATATTCACACCTTTTTCAGTGGGAAGAGCAAGCTGCTGAAGTGTTTTGCCAACCCAGACATCGGGTATCATCAGTTCCACGACGCTGTGTCCGCTGGAGAGATCAATATATTCCAACACACTGCTGGAGATCAGAGAATTAGCCAACTGCTTTCCGATCTGTTCTTCTGGAAAGATGATATTCTGTATACCCAGCAATTCCAGGATCCGGGCATGTACTTTACTGTCTACTTTCGCATAAATATTGCTAACTCCCAGTTTCTTCAGGATAACACTTGTAAGAACACTTACCTCAATATTGTTACCTATCGCCAGGATTACTGCATCCACATCCTGTATTCTGTTTGCTTTCAGCGATTTTTCGTCTGTGCTGTTCATATTTATGGCAACACTTACTCTTCCGCTGATCTCGTCTATCAGTTCCCGGTTATTATCTATGACAATAACTTCTGCTCCTTTATCAAAGAGCGTAGTAGCCACATTCATTCCGAATTTACCAAGCCCGATAACTGCAAATTTCGCCATATCGACTCCTTTATTTCTTAACCAATACTTATTTTTTCCTCTGTATATGTAAAGTTAGATTTTAATTTTGTTGCAGAAATTGCAAAAATAAGAGTGAGAGGTCCTACCCTTCCCAGATACATTAAAAGAATAATTATAATCTTTCCAATTCCCGATAACATCGATGTTATACCCATGGAAAGTCCCACTGTTCCGAAAGCTGAAAAGGCTTCAAAGATGATCTTCTCAAAGCTGAATGGCTCGATGAGCAATAATAAAAACACCATAAATACAACAAAAGCAAGGGAAGCTGTTACCAATGCCATAACAAGCCTGATGATGGAATCAGAGACCTTTCGCTTGAAGATGTTAACGTCCTTATTCCCTCTAAATAAAGCAAGCACAGATACAAACACCACAATTAGTGCAGTAGTTTTTACTCCTCCGCCGGTAGAACCCGGTGAAGCACCAACGAACATTAGTAATACTGAAGTGAAAATGGATCCTTTGCTTAGATTAGCTGTATCGATTGTATTAAATCCTGCTGTTCTGGTAGTTACCGACTGAAAATATGACGCATACAATCTTTCAGATAAATTGAAACCCTTCATCTCATTATTGTATTCACTTATGAAATACGCTAGCGTACCTGCTATGAGTAAGATTAATGTACAGGTGAGAACGATCTTGGTATGCAGGGTAAGTCGTGATATTTTAAATCTATTGGTTGTTAGCTTCCTTATATCTACCATTACCGGGAAGCCAATACCACCAAGAATTATGAGAGATGTTATTGCTAAATTGATATTGAAATTTGATTTAAATCCCATAAAACTGTTCTGGTAAAGGCTGAATCCTGCATTACAGAACGCAGAAACAGAATGAAAGATAGAATAGTAGATGGCTTTATTGGGTGCATACATTTCAGAAATATATGTGAAATACAAAATCACTGCACCAAAAAATTCAAAAATGATAGTTACGAACAATATGCTTTTTACCAAGCTTATCATATCAAGTTTGGAAGATTCGCCAACTACATTCTGAATAAGAGATTCACTTTTAAGGCTTAGCCTTTGTCCCAGCATGATAGCAAAAGCACTTGATATGGTCATTATTCCTAATCCACCGATCTGTATAAGGAAAAGGATTATCAGTTGACCGAACAGTGAAAAATGAGTAGCTGTATCAAAGACGATGAGACCTGTAACACAAGTAGCAGAAGTGGAGGTGAATAATGCATTCAGAAGAGATGTTTCTTGTCCCGAAACGGTTGCTGCCGGTAACATCAGAAGCAATGCACCTACAAATATTGCAGCAAAGAAACTGAAAAGCACAAGCACTGGCGGATTATCGGAAAATTTTTCGAAGAACGTACCTTTGTAACCTTTAGCTGAAATATGTTGAAATAGATAAAAAGTCATCCTGCCAATAAGGTAAAATTGAAAGACCTTCTCAGAACCTGTTACAAATAAGCCTATTGCTACAAATAGCAGATCAGGTAACCTGTTAAGCAAATTTTTGGCAGTTATTCCGATATTGAAGAATCTTATAAAAATAAAAAAAAGTAAGAAATAGATTGATATCTGCGTGTATTGCTGAAGAAAATAACTGTCTACTTTCAAAAGACCCAGGAACAGGAATTGCAAATTGGCTAATGCAATTACGTTAAGAATATTGTATGATATTTTTTCGATAACTGAAAATAAGTTCGGTTTTTTCATAAATATTCAACCTGTTTATTCAACACCAAGCCTTGAGATGATCTCATTATGAATAGATTCAACAGGCTGACCGGCATTTACGGTGCTTAAAAGCCCCTTTTCTATATAATACCCAATAACCTGATTTGTTTCATTATGAAATTTTTCTATCCTTTTTCTGATAGCTTTTTCGGTATCATCGTCTCTTATTACAAGTTCACCACCACAGATATCACAAATTCCATCTCGCTGCGGCTTTTTAAAAAGAATGTTATAATCTCTTTTGCATTTAACGCAATTCCGTCTGGCCATCAATCTTTCTACAGCTTTGTCATCGGATAGTTCGAGTAATACAACCTGTTGAATATCAAAATTTTCCTGTAGAAAATGAACCTGTTCCATATTCCGAGGGAAACCATCCAATATAAAACCATCTACAGCTTTTTCCAATGCATCCTTTACAATTAAAAATACATATTTATCGGGAACAAGTTCACCCTTATCTATAAATATTTTAGCTTTCAATCCCAACTCTGTAGCAGTTTCTATATTCCTTCGGAAAAGATCACCGGTGGTAATATGTTCCCAGCCATATTTTTCACTAAGTAATTTTGCTTGTGTTCCCTTACCGCTTCCCTGAATCCCGATAAGAATAATGTTCATTTTATTCATTAATATCAAACCTCAATTACTATTTCAATACGGCGAAAATTATTATTTTATAGTTTGTCGTCAAGTTTTTACATTATTCGTTAGAATTAATTAATGAAGATTCATTAATATTACTTTCAGTATTTGTCAGGAATAATTTTGGAATTAAATAAAAAATATTTGACCATTTTATGTGTTTCTCTGAAGTTACTTATATGCAAAAATTGATAATAACAGGATCAAACGGTTTTGTGGGTAGCGCACTGGCTAATAATTTAAAAGAAAATTATGAAGTTACCTGCCTGGTCAGGCACGGTTCCAATATAAATTTATTATCAAAAAACATCAATATCAAATATATAGATTACAATAATACTGAAGTAATTATGGAATTGCTGCTTGGACAAGATGTTCTAATTCATACTGCGGCTTTGACCCGGGCAAAAAGATGGCAGCAATTCAAACAGATCAATATCGATCTGACAGAAAAACTGATAGAATTTTATAATAAAACTTCATCATTGAAGCAATTTATTTTTATAAGCAGTCAGGCTGCGGCAGGACCAGCACCAGACAAAAGCACACCCAAGCTGGAATCTGATAAATGTCATCCTGTAACTAGGTACGGAAAGAGTAAACTACTGGCAGAGAATCTGATCAAGGAAAAAGCAAAAAAACCATGGACTATTATTCGTCCGGTATCTGTTTTTGGCCCCGGTGATAAGGATTTTCTACAATATTTCAGATTAATTAAAAAGCATCTGGCAATGTTCATTGGCTTCCGGCAAAAATACTATAATTTCATTTTCGTTGAGGATCTGGTGGAGATGATATCTAAAACAATTAATAACGGAAAAGCATATAATGAAACTTTTTTTGCCAGAGGTACGGATGTGCTTTCAATACAGCAGTTTGTTCACAATATTGAAAATGTGATGAATGCTAAAGCTTTACATTTGCACATCCCCCAATTTCTACTCTACTCCATTGCTTTGGTTTCTGAAATATTAACAGTTTTTTCGCATCGCCCGCCTATTGTTAACAGGGAAAAGATCAAAGAATTTAAAGGAGAGTATTGGCTTGTGAGCAACAAAAAAACAAAAAAGATACTGGACTTTGAAACTACCGAAAATATTTTGGATAAGCTGAAAATAACGTATCAATGGTACAAAGATAAAGGATGGATATGATAACAAAAAATGAAGTGAAGATCAGATTAATTATTTATTCGATTTTATTTATTGTACTGCCGGTTATCTGCCGGGCACAAAACGAAATTATAGAATCTGAGACTGTTATCGATTCAATAGAAATATCACAGCCTGTAAAAGACAGTCTGGAAATACCAGCAGATTCACTTGCCGTCATCGAAGTATCAGCGGACAGCATTTATATTCCTGCCGAAGTAACTCCCGATACAACCGGTATAAGTTTGAAAGAGTTGAAACAAAATTTAGACCAGTACCTGGAAGATACACAAAATAATAAGGAAAAATTGCAATTCCCTTTTATTTTATACAATGAGAATTTCCACCTGAAAACACCATTCGATCCCGGTCTTCGATTTATTAAAAACGGATTCACAGTTATTCCGTTTAAAGCCTCTAACCTGCACATCCTGCAGAATTATAATCCTTTTTTCAATACGGAATATAAACGTGGTTTCACAATATTTTCGGAAGATGATTATTACCTGCCTTTTGCAGTTACCGAATCTTACCTGTGCTTAGGAGAAGGCGATATGAACCATGCTTTTATCTCCTTCAGAAAGGGCGAAATTTTGGGTTTGAAAAACATTAATTTGAAAATTGATTACCTGGGACATGAAGGGCAATGGCTGGGTGTAAATGAAAAATCTCGCAATTACAATCTGCATCTGTTCAGTAGCCATAACTGGGGTAAGATACATTTATATCACACCACGATCGACCAGAAGATCAGCGCGAATAAACTTGCCGATGCTCCCGAATTACCGGAAAGTAAAAGGATAAAGGATGAAATATCAGATACGGCTATTCTATTCGAAAATGGATACATCAATTTCGGTATAAAATATGAAAACTTAGAAACCGATACATTGAATAGAAAAATGTCTGAATTTATACTCTCCAAAAAATTGGAATTAGGAACTCACTATATTCAAGCTTGTTACGAATATTTCATGAATAATACCGATGATAACAATTTTCACCTGCTAACGCTGGATCATCACTCGAAAATCGCTTTCCTCAATCTGGGTAACAGTGGCTACTACCAGGATGAAGAAAATTATTTCTTTGCTTCAGAATTGGAATACACAGTGTTGAAGTGTATTAATGTAATTGTGAAGTATAATGTTTTGAAATCGGAAAATACTTTCTTCTTCCAACCTGAAGAACGAACCGGAACCGGGCTATCACTTGATCTTCCGTTCATGCAAACAGAAGTTATTGCAGGGAAAGAAAACCTGAATGAAGAAAATACATATTTTGCAGAAACTACCAGCTATGCTGATCTTCATTTTAAGAGATTGCAGTTAAAAATGAAAAACTGGACTCTTTATCGTGATATTGATTTGGATGATCTTCCAACCTTGCAAAGCCAAACTTCATTGGAATTAATTCTAAACCTGGTATATAACAATGCCATCAAGCTTGGGATAGAACATGTTTATACATCAGAATATAGCTACACCTGCGATTTGCAAGATAGTATTGTCAGAGACAAATTCAGTAATTTTGATGCCTGGCTGGCTTTCCAGATCACAAGACGTTTCCAGATTGAAGTTAATGCGGTCAACCTGTTAGATATTGATCGCCTGTTTGCTTATCCTGTTTCGGAGAAGCTTTCCGGACCACGGCTCAACGTTAATCTTCACTGGATATTTATAAATTAGAACTTAAGGAGCAAGAAATGAACTTTATCAAAATAATACATTTTTTCATATTGCTTGTAACAACTCTTTTTCTAAGCGTTGTAGTAGCCCTATTTCTGGGATATAATATGCTGGATATTCATCAGTTAGGTTTTCAATTCACTATCTTTGCCATCCTAGGAAGTTTTGTATATTTTACTACAAAATATCTGAAGCTTACCGACACCCTGATCGTTGTATTTGCACTCTCGATTATCTACTCTTTCATCCTGAAAAAGACGACCATGCTGAATCTAATAGGAAACTTTACTTTCCTTTGCATGTACAGCTTTGCGTTATTCCTGATGTTTGCATTTATTTTTCGATCAATCTGGAATTCCAGTATTCGTTATCTACGTAATCTCTTCTTTAGCATCATAGCAGCAGTAGGTTATACTGTGGTTCATATTGCTGTTCATCTGCTTCTGGGAAAACCCTTGATCGGACAATTTATTGTTCGTTACTTTGCCAATGCATTCGTTATTATGCTCACTATCAGTGCTGGTTTCGTCCTTACGGAATTCATTATATCGAAGATAGAAGTAATATGGAAAACACCCGAAAGAATAAAACCAAAAGAAGATGAGGATGAAGAAGAAGAGTAGACCTTCCACAATTTCAATTTACTGATATTTCAAACTAAAATCAATAACTATAAATACTCCCTCCGATAAACTCTCTCAAGATGGAATTCGAGGGAACAAGATCATCCTGAATATTATATATATGATCGAGGAGTCTCATTAATCTTTGTGCTTCCAGGTAGCTGGGGCAATAGTCAGAAACACTCTTTAATAGCGGTTTTACGTATTTTTTAAGAACGCCCAGTTCATACGTTAGAATGCTATTGAACATAAAATCAGCATTTTCCTGGAAAGGGAAAATATTCGCATCTTCGCCTTCACGTACCGAATCCCACATCAGCAGCGTTTGTTCTGCTGAATGTCCGCGGTAATTGTAGTCCCGGATTATTCTTCGTATTTTACGGGAATCGGTGGTTGGTATCCTGTTATGCGCATCGATGTTCAAATTATTCAATGCACTCACATAGATCTTCAATTTCTGATTGAAAGGCACCGAAGAAGTCAATTCATCGTTCAAGCCATGAATCCCTTCCATGATGAGGATTTCATTCTCTTTGAGTTGCAGTTTTTTAAAACTCTGTTCACGGATACCGTTCATAAAATTAAATTTAGGTAGTTCGATCTTTTTTCCGTTCAATAAAGCTTTCAGATCTTTGTTTAAAAGCTCCAAGTCGAGCGCTCTAATATTTTCAAAATCATATTCTCCATCTTCCTTTTTGGGAGTATGACTGCGAGGTAGAAAATAATCATCCATACTAAGAATATGCGGATATAGACCATTCACTCTTAACTGGATGGAAAGCCGTTTGGCGAATGATGTTTTACCTGAAGAAGAAGGACCGGCAATAAGAACAAGTTTTACATCCTTTTTCCACGTTATCTGATTGGCAATATCCGCGATTTTCTTCTCATGCAAAGCTTCTTCTATCTGGATCAAATCTGTAATTTTGTAATCATTAATAGCTTTATTCAAACCGCTTACCATGTTTACTTTTAAAATACTGAGCCATTTGTCATGTTCCTGGTGCATGGCAAAAAGAGTTTTAGGAAATTTGAATTTCTGTTTTATTTCTGGTTCACCCTGATGTGGGAATCTCAAAATTATTCCGGGTGAATGATATACAATTTCAAAACTTCTGAGCACCGAAGAATTATCTGCCAACTGGCGCAGGAAATAATCATAATATTCTTCGCATTTATATAAATCGATATCTTTGTATTTCAAATTTCTTACTATGTCATCCCGATCCTGCTTTAACGCCAGTTCTTCTGCTTCTTTGGGAAATAACGTTTTCTTTTCTATGGGTAGTGAACGGTTGATAATACTCTGCATTTCAGCTCTGAGTTTTTCTACGTCTTCTTCGGAGAAAGTATAGCCTAATATCTCACCATAAACTCCATCACCTATAGAGTGCTCGATGATTAGTTTATTGCCATTGGAAAAGATATTGTGGAATGCCTTACACAAGATGAAGATAGAAGTATCCTGATAGATCAATTGACCCTCTTTGGAATCGGTGGAAACACAATAGAGTTTTACATCTTTATCTATAATTTCCTGCGAACCGATGTATCTGCAATCTATTTTATAAGATACAATATGTTGCTTAATATCTTCGCTGGCAATAATGTTTTTTATCTTAGTGGGTTTGGCAAAAGCCAGCGCCTTAAAATGTTCATCATCTATCTTCAATTCTACTTTAAACAAATCATCCTCCAAGTTTTGAAATAGCCTATTTATATTTGTTTCAACCGCTTTCAAGTCAAGATATAATTTTCCCATTTTTACTATCCACTATTTTTGATTGACTTTAAAATAGGAAATTTAAATTGCGCCTTCGGAGGTTGAAATGAATAAAAAATTGAAAAGAAACATAATACAGCTTTCAGGGATAATAGGTGGTTCTATCCTTTTTGCCATAGCTTATTCCTGGTTCCTGGTTCCTTATAAAATTGTACCGGGTGGTATCGGAGGTTTATCACAGATCCTGTTTCATATTTTCGATCTTCCGGTGGGAATTTCAATGATATTATTCAATATTCCGCTTTTCATATTCAGCTTTTTATTTATGGGAAAAAGATTCGGGATGCGGTCTGTTTTCGGGATGGTAACTACTTCTATTTTCGCTGACCTTCTAAGTTTTGAAAGCCTGCATAAATTCGGTTTGATCAAAGACCTTTTACCCTACACACACCAGGCTGCCGGAAGAACGTTCTATGCTATGCTGGCTCCCCAAGATATTTACCTCTCGGCTGTTGCTGGTTCGGTACTGCTGGGGCTGGGACTGGGAATTATTTTCCGCTTTCGAGGGTCTACCGGGGGAACTGATATTCCGGTGGCACTTCTTAAACAAAAAACCGGCATTTCCATTGGTACGGGTTACTGGCTTATAGAAACATTGATCATCCTTATTGTAGGTCTGGTATTTAAAGACCTGAAAGTGGTAATACTTGGATATATTAACCTGTTCATTGCCACAAGAATGACCGATCTGGCCAGTGAAGGTCTTCCCTACGTGAAAGGCGTATATGTGATCTCGGAAAGAACAGAAGAAATAAAAGAAAAGATCTATGATAAAATAAGGCGCGGGGTTACTTTTATTAAAGCAGAAGGTGGTTATACAGGAAAGCAGATGAATATGCTGTTTTGTGCTATGAATAGAAGGCAGGTAGCCATCCTGCGTGATATTGTAAAAGATATCGATCCGGATGCTTTTGTTCTGCTTACCGATGTTAACGATGTGATGGGTTACGGTTTCCGTAGTAGAAATCTCGATCTATCTGAAAAAGGGTAAACTCTCGTATCGAAGCCCCCAGCTTTTCCCTCTCGTTCCAATGCTCCGCCCCACCAAACTGGCGGACAAGTCCTGCGTTGGAACGAAAAAGTAAGAGTATCTATTCCACCTCATCCCCAAACCCTTCTCCTAATTAGGAGAAGGGAGTTCAATTACTTTATATTCTTATTTTTAAAAACCGGCATAATATAAATTGCGTTAAGAAATTGGCAATAAGCAAGCGTTAAGAAATTGGCAATAAGCAAGCGTTAAGAAAAATCTTCTGTTCGAGTTGTTTTCTAATTTCTTTTATAAATTCTACATAGAAAATAACGAGTTTAGATTTTTTAGTGGTGTTTACCAATTTTAGTAATTTATATTCGTCGGGAGTTTTTCTTTGCTTCGTTTCTTTCGTCGATACAAAAGAAATGAAGGCACATGCTCGCAGCCTCTATCTGAAAAATCTTCTTACTATTCTTCAGTATAAAAAAGAACACAATGACTTCGATTTTTTGGGGGGATACTTGCAAACTATTTTTTAATTGACTGAAAAGTGGGCATTTACCCATATTGGATATTGAAATTCAAATAATTTATAATGTTTAGAGGAGGAAGTACATGTTCATTTTTCTTTATCTCATCCTGTTCTTCGCTGTAATTTATGTTGTCTCCAGCATGATGATGGTGAGCAAACTGAAAGAATGGGGCATAAAGATCGATTACCTGTGGCTGAGACTTAAGATAATTTCCTATGCGAACCAGTACAAAGAGATAACCAAAAAAGAAGCAGGCAAGACAGGTGGATTGTATTACCTGTGGCTGGCTTCCATAAACTGTGCGCTGATTTGTTTGATATTGTTTCTGATCACAAAATAGTATTATTACGAAGCTCGAACACTATTTAAACATTGACATAATCTTTTCATGAAAAAAAAATATCGAGTGAGATTTGAATGATCATAAATCGTAAACTTCGTTAGTTGAGTGGATGAATTTGATTTTAAAGAGAGAACTTGTTTGGAGATATATATGTTAGCAGTAACTTGTGAAAGAGGAAAAAGAGATGAGTAAACCTTAGAATATGGATAAAGGATAAAGTGAAAACGCAATGTTTAAGAAAGCTAATTTCGATAATTAAACTAAGTCAGATTTATTTACTGACTTCAAATTGTTAACTGTTCCCACTGGTAAAATAGCTTGTATTATTTGCTTCTAAAATCTAATGGGAACTAATAAAATTTTCTTGGAGGAAAGATGAAAAAAACTATTTTGACACTAGTTTTCATTACAATTGTAATACCTGTTTATTGCTTTACAGAAGTGGAGGGTAATCAATCAGGGACATGGTACATTGGTGGTAGCCCTTACTATGTTATTGGCGATGTAACTGTTATTGCTGGTGCTACACTTACCATTGAACCTGGAGTTCAGGTTTTATTTAATGAAGATTTGGCTCTTATAATAAATGGTACCATTTTAGCCGAAGGTAATGAGATCCCGGATCAAGTTATCTTTAATTCACGATTTCAAGGTCAGAAATGGAACGGAATTCAGCTTATTGGTTCTGTTTCAAGTAGATTTCAACATTGTGATATATCTAATTCAAATAATAGTGGTATAATTCTATCTACAATTTCATCTGATATTATTATTAGTAATTGTTCAATACACGATAATACCTCTGATGAAGTAGGAGGAGGTCTAAGATGTTATAATAGCAATTTAATAAATATTGTAGATAATGATTTTTCTAATAACATTTCTTATTATCAGGATGGTGGTGGTGTTTACATCGATGGAAGTGATAATATTGTAATCTCATATAATGAATTTTCTAATAATCAAGCTACTTGTGGAGGTGCTATCGCAATAAAAGATGGATATGATAACGTAATTGATAATAATGAGATACATGATAACTTTGCAACTTGTTATGGTGGTGGAATTTATTTGATTACATTATGTGATATTACTAATAATGAAATATATAATAATCAAAGTGATCAAGAAGGGGGTGGAGTATGTCTTCATTACTGTAATACAGAGAAATTAATAGATAATAATGATATCTATAATAATACTTCTTTTTATGGTGGAGGAATAGCAATATATTCAACTCCAGAAGACTATTACCAACATCCTGATATAACCAATTGTAAGATATATGGCAATACTGCAGAATATGGCTTAGGAGGCGGTCTCTTTTTGTATGGTAATTTTTCAAATTTCTCTAATTGTGAAATATTTGATAATACTGCAACAACGAATGCTGGAGCCTTAGGTTATGGTGGTGGAATCTATATTCAAGGTACATATGATGATGACGGGGCATGTCCTTTGTTTCAAGAAACATTAATCTATAATAATACTGCTGAAAGAATTGGTGGAGGCATTTATTTTGAAAATACAGCAACGCCTATTTTGGGCATAGAGTCTTTAGGATTTTATAATTGTACTATAACTAACAATCATGCACCTGTTAGTGGTGGTGGTTTTTATATTGATAAACATTCAAATTCTAGTTTCTATAATACAATATTATGGGGAAATGCAGTTACTACAGGAAATCTTGGTAGTCAAGGTTATATACAGGCAGATATTGAACCTCCCTACGAATTATACACTTCTGATTTTTTTTATAACGATATTGAAAATGGAGTTGGGCAAACATCTCAATTTGGTCTTTATGTTGAGGATTTTGATTTGATTGGTTATTATGAGAATAATATTGAAGAAGACCCTCTTTTCAATAATGCAGGTAGTGACGATTATACTCTTAAATGGACCGAAGCAGAAAAATCTCCCTGCATAGACACCGGTAATCCAAACAGCCCGTTAGATCCCGACGGAACAAGAGCAGATATAGGTGCTCTCTATCATGAACATGAAGTAAAAACCTACGAATTCCCTAATATGAGTATAAGCGGCAACTGGAAATGGCTCTGCTTCGATATATTGGATAGAACACCCGATCCGTATAATATTGCGCATAATATGCTGGATCCCATGAAAGACCCTGAAATTTTTGACAAAGCTTTGTACAACAAAATTGAATCTGAAAGCAATGCCATATTTGAGATAAATTACTTTCCTCAACCTCCTCCTGGTCAATGGTCATATGGGGATCATACTTTTTCCAGTCCTCAGGGTTATAAATTCCGTACTTTATTAGCATATAACCTGGAAATTCCAGGTTTCAGATGTAAGCAGGAAACAACTTTCCGATTAATTGCAGATGTCTTTCCTACAGAGAAAAAAGAAAATTGGATAGGCTATTTTCTTGAAAGGTCTCAACATGTTTACAATGCTTTTGATGGTTATCTTGATAATATTTATAGTATAATAACTCAACACTGGTCAGTAAGAAATGAAGGAGGTGGTTGGCCCGATGTACCTTACACGCTTAGTCAGGGAGATATGGTAATTGTGGAATGTTATGAAGATATTGATGAATTTTGCTGGGTAAACCAAGCTCCTGCCGAACCGTTCATCATCGAAGAACCTCAAAGCTTTTCTTATGAAGAAGAATCCGGCTATATTCCCATCTATTTGTCTTTAGACCCGGAAGACCTGCCGACTGAGATCGGTGCTTTGATCGATGGTGAATGCCATGGTGCGACAGTAGTTCAGGATACATCCGCCCAGATTTGTGCCTACATTATAGGAAATCAGGGTAGCAGCCTGGAATTTGAGTTTTATTACGGCGGCAGGTCAGAGAACAAACTTATAAGAGAATACAATATTTATGATCCGGAAACATCCCAAACCGAGAAAGGCTCTATTCAAGTCGAAAATAACAGAGACTGCTATTATGTTTCCTTCAAAGACGAACCGGAGAACACACCTGCTCCAGTCAAATTGGAAGCATCAAATTATCCGAACCCATTCAACCCGGTAACCAACATTGCATACAGATTACCCGAAGACTCTCAAATTTCAATTTCGATTTACAATATTAAGGGACAAAAAGTGAAAACACTTGTTACCGGAACACAACCGGCAGGTAGTTACAATGTAACCTGGGATGGAAAAGATGAAAGCGGCAAAGATGTTACATCAGGTATCTATTTCTATAAATTGAGAACACAAAACAATGAAATCACCAGGAAAATGCTGTTGTTGAAGTAACTCACCCTGCTGTCCCTCTCTTCAATTGAAGTGAGGGAACATAAGACGCCGTTGTGAGAACTTATAAACCTTGCGGAGGTTTTAGGACTTCTTGCTTTACTTGCCTGTCAAGGCGTAGCTTCAGCGAAGACTGAACCTTCGCAAGGATATTGTTCTTTCAATAATTAATTTGTGTCTTTCTGAGGAAATCATCTTGCTTTTCTCACGAAGAATCTAAAAGGCAATAAACTCTTCGTCGAATGCCTTTGTAATCCCGAAAGCTTTCGGGACTCAGAGAGACATTAGATATCATTCTCACGAAAGTGGGAATTTATAAGAACCTGTCCCCCTTTGTAAGGGGGAATAGAAGGGGGTTTTTGTGATAAAGAAATCGCTTACAAATCTGCTTCAGATCCTTCGTCGAATGTCGAAGAAGAGTTTCTCAGGAAGACGAAGCAGAAAAAGGAAATATTATGAATAAACTTTTTACTTTTTACTTTTTACTTCTTACTTTGTTCACTTCACTTCTTCTTGCTGAAACTATCGAAATTAAACAAGACGGCACCGGCAATTTCACCACCATCCAGGAAGGCATAGATGCTTCTGCCGATACTGATACTGTTCTCGTTTATCCCGGCATATATTACGAAAATATCATCTACAATGGAAAAAATATTACAGTTGCCAGCCTGGAATTGACCACGGGTAACGCAGCTTATATCGATTCCACTATCATCGATGGTTCACAACAAAATAGCTGTGTTCGGGTGATAAACCAGGAAACAAGTGCAAAAATTCAAGGTTTTACTATCACAAATGGTAAAGGTACTCCTAATAATTATGAAGTAGGTGGAGGAATATTAGTTGAAGGTCCTTATGCAGATCCGGTTTATTTTGATATCGAAAATTGTATTATTACAGAAAATTATGCCAGCGGTGGAGCCGGTATATATCTTGAAAACGGAATAATTAATTTATCCGGTACTTCGATTAGGAATAATTATGCTTATTCTTGTGCCGGTGGAATTTATATATATGATTGTTCAGATATAACCTTCAGTACAAATAATTTATGCAGTATTTATGATAACTATGCTGCAACAGGAAGTGATTTATATATTTACAGCCTTCATATTCCTGATCTTGGTGTAATTGTTGATACTTTCACAGTACAAAATCCCTCTCGTTATTTTGCTCAATATTGGTGCGGAGAAATAAATCCGTATACTTTTAATATACAGCATCATAGCCTGGAACTAATAAATCAGGACATCTATGTTGCACCGGATGGAGATGATACGAACTCAGGTCTTACTCCTGATGAACCTATGAAAACGATCAACCTGGCATTAAGAAAGATAGAATCAGACAGTTTAAATCTTAAAACAGTGCATCTTGCTGAGGGTATCTATATGGAAAATCAGGATCATTATCAATTTCCTATTGGCAGCAAATCATACGTTAATATAGTAGGAGAAAATGAATCTACAACAATTATTGATGGAGAAAATAATTATTTTTTTAAATATATTTATATTGATTATGGGAAAGAAAATATTATAATAAAGAATATAACTCTTGAAAATATTCATTGCACTTGGGGAGCAATAGGATTTACAGAATGTAGTAATATTATTTTTGAGAATATTACAATAAAAAATGTTGTATCAGAAGAATATGGAGCCATCAATGGAGGTACAGCCTGTGAAAATATTACAATGAATAATGTGAAATTGATCAATTGTATGTCATACCATTACAATGCCGGTCTGCTAATTCATGCTCACACAAGGTTTGAAGCAAAAGATTGTGTTTTCAAAGATAATTTTATTGAAAATGATGAATACTTAGGTTTTGTAAACGCAGGTATTGTTATGACAAGTTACGGAGAAATTTTTATAGAAAACTGTATATTTGATAATAATACTGTAATTAATACTGCAAATAACATGGGAATATGCACATTTATCAATGGTCATCATAATGATGAAATAGCAAGTGTTTATATCTCAAATTGTTTATTCTCAAATAATACTGCTATTGGTGCAGAATCTATCTTCTGGGTAAACGCACATGAAGGAGCAACTATTTCAAACTGTATATTTGTTAATAATGATGCAGTGTATACTTCCGGTTTTGTAGGAGATGTTATTATGTCCAATACGATAATGTACAACAATGATAGTGATTATGAAATTTGCCTACCGGATATTACACCTTATGTTATTTCTACTTTAGATATCTCTTACTGCAACATACAGGGGGGTCAAGATGCTATTTACAATCATAATGGAGTTAACATCGTCAATTGGCTGGAAGGCAATTTAGACGAAGACCCACTTTTTTTCGGAACACCAGTGCAACCTTATCTTCTTTCCCCTATTTCTCCCTGCATAGATGCAGGCACACCTGATACCACCGGTTTATATTTACCACCATGGGATTTGCTGCACAATCACCGCGTTTGGGATGGAGATGGAGATGGAGTTGCAATCATTGATATGGGTTGTTATGAGTATGCTGCAGAGCCCTATGTGGAGATTACCAATGACCAGCTACCAATGACCAGTTACCAATTATCTAATTTCCCCAACCCTTTCAACCCGGAAACAAAGATAGTATTCAATCTTCCTGAAGAGGGGAATGTAAAAATTGAGATATACAACATCAAAGGACAGAAAGTCAAAACCCTGCTGGATTGCTATATGAGCCCCGGTCGCAGTGAAATGATCTGGGATGGCAGAGATAATAACGGGAAGCAAATTTCAAGCGGTATTTATTTCTATCAGCTTGTTACTAAAAAGAAAATTATTACCCAAAAAATGATATTGATCAAGTAATATATTATCGTTACGAAAGAGGACTTCCACGCGATGCCGCATGGCATGGTCGTAACGAGTGGGTGAAATATTTAGACTTGTGTCAAGTTTCGCAAAGGTATAATATGAAAAAACTAATTATTACTATTTCCATACTGAGCATGGCAATTCTTTCTCAAGCTCACGTTGCCGATCTTACTCTTCGGCTGGGTCAGGGAGGATTTTACGATGATCGTTCCGAACTCGGTAAACTGGGAGGAGGTCAGGTCACGCTGGATATCAAACCGGTTAAATATCCCGTTGCCATTTCGTTTACTACAGAATATTATACCAATAGTAACGAACCAACACATTCCTATGAAATTGCAGGCTTGTTTGCCATTAATCTATTATACATGAAAAAACCATTTAAAACTGAAAGAGTAAATGTTTTCCTGGGTGGAGGTATGGGCAGACTTGGAGTGCCAAAAGGTGAAGATAAACCAGATGACAGAGAGATAGGCATTGTTTATAACTTGGAAGCTGGAATAAATGTAAGAGCTTTCTGGAAAATAGGCTTTTACGGCATTACTAAGTACCTGTATGCTAACAAAGAAGTTAATAATATAGAAGTAATTGATTTCAGTGAATTCATAGTTCTATTGGGAATTACAATTAATTTTGGTTTATAGTTTTTTTCAACCTTGAAAAAATCTCTTTCGAAGTAACTGAAACTTGAGTTAAGTTGTCCGGTAGCTACCGGACAATCTTTACTTAAGTTGAAAAACAGTTCAACTTAACACAAGATCTTTTAGACTTGTGTCAAGTCTCGCAATTGGAGTTCCTTTTTCTTGACACTAAAACCCATCAAATCTTTATAAATCCAGCGCCGAGCAATGAATTCTAAATCAGGCAGTTGCCTGACAGGAAACATTGCCGACAGGGTATATCCGGAAACGGTTATGCCTCCCGTGTTTGGAAAGGCGAGAAAGAAAATGAAATTCTTGCCTTCTAAAAATTTTAGGAGGTTTCTTTTTTATGAAATGGCTGGCTCGTTATTCTTCACAAGATCTACTTTATATAGCAATTCTCAGCGCTTTGGGATTGGCTGTTAAACCGATCATTACTCCGCTTATTCACCTTATCTCTGCTCCCCTGATGATACCCGGCGGTTCACTTGCTGGTGGTTTTTTTATGATGTGGATAGCCCTGGCAATTGCCATTGTAAAAAAGTCCGGTGCCGGACTTCTGGTAGGAATCACGCAAGCCATTGTTATTGTTTCGTTGGGTTATTTCGGTAATCATGGTGCGGTTTCATTGTTAAGCTATACACTACCAGCAGTTTCAGCTGAACTAATAGCTATTCTGTATAAAAATAAAGGTAGTCTTTTTGCACAGGTAAGTATTTGCACTTCTGCAAATATCACCGGTGCACTCATTGTCACATTATTGATAATGCGACTGGCACTCATACCGCTATTGATCTCGCTTGTAGCGGCATCTATATCAGGAATAATCGGTGGAATATTGTCATTTTCAATTCTTAAAAAGCTAATAATGTATCGCATTATTTACCAGGGAGAACAATAATGAAATCGAGAATTATTTTTGTTTTTATTTTATTGTGCATCGCTGGGTTACAAGCTCTGCAGGTTATTCATGAAAACAATGAATATCAGCTTACTTTAGAAGAATTTTCCCGGTACACTCAGCGGTCGTTTACCACACAACGTGAAAAAGACAATGAAACAAAAAAAGACAACTGGGAAGGTATTACAGTGCAATCCATCCTGGCAGAACTAAATATTGAAAAATATGATGAACTCAAATTCACATCTGACGATAATTATATGGTTCGCATAAAAAAAGCGGACATCTTGAAGTACGATCCCATTCTGGCTTTCAAACGAAATGGCAAAGAATTAGTTCCCGGAAAGTTCCGTCTCGTAATTCCCGGCATGAGAGATATGTTCTGGATACAGGGAGTTGTATATATCGAAACACTCAATTCAATTAAAATGCAATTTCCCCGCACACTTTTTATTGCAGAAAATATACTGCGCAAAAAAGACCTGCAAACCGAACTTGAACCATTCGTTGATGTTACCGGCTACCGATTTCCACAATTAATCGAAGATATATTTCCTCTGATGCAGGAAGAGATCCTGGTAGTAGGAAAGGATGGTGTACAGCATCTTCTTGATTATCAAAAATATCTGAAAAACGCTGTACTGGTGAAGAACGAGGGGACATTTAACCTGCAAAGCCCGGACATGCCAGCAGGTATGTGGATAAAAAATATTGCGTTTGTACAACAATTTGACCGAGCAGTCTTTTTCAAAAGTCATTTCCAAGATCTGAGCCAGATGACCCAACTTCTAGATTGGCAGGTTATTCCTGCACAGATAAATATAATAACGGAAAATGAAACGCTGGTAATAGATTCTAATACAAGTTTTAATAATAACAAATGGGAAGAAGTAAAATGTATAAAATGGTAAAGAATTTCGCTTTTTTTATTATTGCGATTTTACTACTGACGGGTTGTAGTAGATCTGGGTATCTTCTAACAGGAAATATTAATGACGTATTATCTGTTTCTCAGGAAGGTATACTATCGGAAATTTTGCAACATACCGAATATGCTTTGTTGATCGGCTCTGACGGCACTGCTGTTTTTTTATCCCAGAAATCCTTTCCCGAAATAACTATTCACAAAGAAAACAAAAAGTGGAATTGCTCGACTGAGATCCTGCCACCTGTCTGCAATATTCGCAACCTGAAAGAGATCTGTATTTTCAAATCATTTTTCTCTGATAAGATAATAGTTGAAAATGAGAACCTGCACCCTTTTGCAGTTCGCATGAGAGATTTTGAATTTTTGGGTGAATCGCAGAAAAACGGGCATACTGTACGCAAATACAGAGAAATAAAATAGAATACATATTTGGAGAATCCAATGAAAAAAATATTATTTTTCCTTTCAATTCTATTAATCATCCTAGTAGTATTATCCACTATCTGGCGCAGAACAGTGAACTTACCGGAAGCGCTGCAGATCATCAAGAACGATGAAATTCATGCTCTTTCCTGGCAGAAACTGCAACAACTTCCAACCTGCGATTTCCAAACAAAACGCGGTGATTCGTTCAGCGGATATAAGTTATCAGATATTCTTTCGTCATTCAAACTGGATGGAGAAGAAAACATAACGTTTCATTCCATTGATAGCGGTAGGTTGAAATTGAACCGTTCGGAATTTGGCACTCTCTATCTTGTGCTCATGGATACCGAAAAAGAATTGCGGCTTCGACTGATAATTCCCGAGGACGAATTTGGCCAGCGCTGGATAAAATATGTCAACAGGATAGTTCTGGAATAATGCTGAAACTAAATAATATTTCCTTTCGTTATAAAGATCAGGATCACTGGTTGCTGCGTGATTTTTCTTTGAAGGCGAATAAAGGTGATATTGTAGCAGTGCAGGGAAGCAGCGGCAGTGGAAAAACAACCCTTCTTAATATTCTTTGCGGTGTTATTCCAAAAATATTTAATGGTGAATTTAGTGGTAATATTTCTATCAACAATATTGACCTAGCAGAGCTCTCCCTACCCCGAATTGCACCATTTGCCAGCCTATTGATGCAAGAGCCTGAAAACCAACTTTCCTTTCCCACAGTAGAACAGGAATTAGCTTTTGGTCCTGAGAATCTGAACCTTAAACCAGATAAGATAACAAGTAGAATTCAAGAAGCTTTAGGTGTACTTGAAATTGAAAATTTACGTCACCAGGAAACCTCTTCCCTATCTTTTGGTCAAAAGAAACTGGTTACATTTGCTTCTATATTAACGTTATCCCCACGGATCTTTCTTTTGGATGAACCGACAGCCGGACTGGCACAAAAAAAAGCAAAGATGCTGAAAAATCTTATTCGTTCCCTGGCAAATAGAGGTAAGATAATCTTTGTGGCAGATCACAATACGAACTTTACAGATATTGCTACCCACACAATCGATATGGATGAATTAAATCATGATCTATCAGATTGATCAACTCTCTTTTTCATACGACGGTATCAATATGATATTTGAAGATATCAATATCGGTCTTCCCCATGATAATATAACACTGCTCGATGGTGTGAATGGTAGTGGTAAAACAACTTTCTGCAGGTTACTAAGTGGTCTGGAAAAGGGATACTCCGGAAAGATCGTTTTAAATGATAACATCTTATCATCGCTTTCTACCAGCCAGGTGGCAAACGAAGTGACTTATATAAAGCAGGAACCTTCCGCCAATGTTGTGGCTGTCACACCCGATGAAGACATATCAGTCTGGCAGCATAAATTTAAACAGAAGATCGGTGATGATGCTATTTCCCGTCGCGAGAAAGCACTTAAAGAATTTAATATGATAACATTTAAAGATCAACCTTTCTGGGAATTGAGCGGTGGTCAGATAAAAAGAAGCGGTCTGGCTGCTCTACTCTTGAATTATGATAAATACTGGATTCTGGACGAACCGGTTACAGGATTGGATGAAAAGCTGGTGGATATTTTTGTAACCATCCTGCAAAAAAGAAAAGAGGAAGGCAAAGGAGCACTCCTTATCACTCACCAGCAACAGAAATTCAAACCACTCATCGATAGTTTTCTTAAAATCGAAAACAAGAAAATATTAATGAAGACATGAAGAATAGAATGAAATTAAATTTGCGAACCCTGCTGGTAATAGTGATCCTGATCACTTCACTTTCGGTGATCTACAATAACATCATCACGCAAACTGTGCTCATTCTCTTCTCGATCGCTTTGCTGCTTGGTATAAATCCTTCCCGTCATAAATTTAAGAGAATAATGCACCGTCTTAAAATGATCTTTAAAATAATTCTCACTCTGATGATTTTCCAGATTTTGTTCCGGCATGGTGGAGAAACTTACTGGCAATATGGCATTATTAAGATCACATCATTAGGATTAAATTATGGAATTGCATCTTCCCTGAGGTTTTTCCTGATAATTATTATTGCAGGAATGCTTTTTGATATTCCTTACTACGATTACCTGCTGGCTTTTCGAGCCTGGCATTTTCCCTATGAGATCTCATTCCTGGTGGCTACGGTAATTCACTTTATTCCCATCTTCACCTCTCAATTCAAGCGCAGCCGGGAAGCTTTGCAACTGCGAGGTATTGAATTACGTAAAATCCCTTTAATAAAAAGGTTCAAAGCGTATTCATCTCTTCTGTTTCCGGTGTTAGTCAGGGCAATATCCGAAGTGCGTTACCGCTCCATTTCATTGGAATTGAGAGCCTTTCGGCTCTACCCCACCCGCACCTATCTTTATGAATCCAAATTGAAATGGTATGATGTTGTGGTGCAGGTTGCTGGTGGTGTGGGATTTGTGGTGGTTTTGGTTCTTTGTTAATTAATAGATTCTCACCTATCTGTACAAGGAAAGGCAGGATGAATAAAAGTATCAAGATCGAGGTGGTTTAGGAACTTCCCCTTCCCCCTTCTTTACTAAAGACGGGGAATACAAGAAAAACAGATCAATTGTTAACCAAGTACTCATTTCTCTCGTGGGTTCAGTTTCCCGATATTTTCTTTAATCACCTCTACAACCCTTTCAACATTTATCAAAACGTCATTATTCTTAAACCGTAACACTGTTATATTCAGTGAATTAAAGTAATCATCTCTTTCTGCATCATATTCACTTCCTTCTTCGGTTTCATGTTGCTTTCCATCTAATTCTATAGCCAACCTTATGGCTTGAGCATAAAAATCTGCAATATAATAACCAATTCCAAATTGCCTGCAAAATCTGGTATTCATAACTTGTTTTCTGCAAAGATAGTTCCAAAGTTTCTTTTCGGCATCTGTTTGATTTTTTCTTAATTCTCTTCTTCTATTTCTATGAACTAATTTGTTTAGTATTTCCGGCATTGTTTCGAACTCCCCTCGATCCCCTCTTTAGCAAAGTGGGGAAGTTTTTTTTCTTTCAATGACATCCCATGTTCTCCCTTTGGTAAAGGGAGACAGCAGAGGGTTCTTATTGTATTATCAAATCTGCTCATTAATTATCAATCCCCATTTTTTATTTACACTGCCTTTTTTATTCTATTATTCATAAGTCTCCTTGCAAGACTATTTATAAGTATTATCCTAAAACTCCTATCACATTGTTACTTTATTACTTACAAGAAAAAAATTGACTATATTATATTTTCTGTCAAAATGTTTTATTTAAAATTTCTCTAATATTTCAATTCTGTAATACTGTCTTTGAAATTATAACTGGCTCTACCCCACCCGCACCTATCTTTATGAATCCAAATTGAAATGGTATGATGTTGCGGTGCAGGTTGCTGGTGTTATAACATTTGTTACAATTCTGCTGTCATTTTGAATTTGGCTTCAGCCAAGTATCGAAGAATCAATATTTGTATTTATTTAATCTCTTTAACCAACTAAATACATTTTTTATTCACTTTATCACTTATATTGAAGTGGTAAGTATGTTAAATTTAAGAACATTATACTGTACGATTTTGAAAATCTATGAATTGATACATCTCTTTAATCATTTTTTTTGCATTATTACTTAAATCTTTCCATGATACTTCAATATCATTTTCCACCTTCTTAGAAAATTCATCCTTATAATAGGATTTTAAAGTATCATTACCAGCAGTTAAAATACCTGAATTTAAACCTAATTTGTTCTCTAAAAATTTTCCCAGCTTTATATTTTTGTAATCTTGTTCATTGAATTCAACATCTTTTAGATTATTCATAGTTACTTGAAATTTACCTAATATTTGAAGTAATAGTTTTTTACTCAATAGATTCTCTATTTCTATACATGGTAATACATAATACTGAAAATATTTATTATTCAGGCTTTGCATAAAATTATGTTTTATTTGCTTTTGAGGACTATTGTCTTTGTCCGCAATTAGAAATATTTTATTCGTAATTGAAAACGCTAATATGTCCTGTTTGAATTTTTCAATATATTCTTTGTCATTCTCAAATAAATAATGGCTAAGGTTGCTCCCAGCATATTCCAAAAAAGTATAATGAATTCCTTCTTTATAATCTGATCTGTTATCTTTTGTGAATTCACCTGATTTTTTATAAGCTTTCAAATATTTTTTTATGTAACGACGATCAGTAACACCTTCAATCCAAATACTGCAATTTGCCATAAATACTGAAGTGTTTGTAACTCCAATTAGCCGTAAAATATTTTGATCTTTGTTTTGTACATTTTTAACAAGGAAGCATGTTTCTTTGTTTATTCTTTTTTCAAAAGTAAAAATTGAAACTTCTTCATCAATTTCAGTACTTAAATCAAGAAAGTGATTTGATTGTGTCGTCATTATAACATTTAACTCTCTTTCTTTGGATAGCTTATAAATCTTTTCAATAAGAATTTTCTGGAAATGTGGATGAAGATTCATCTCAGGTTCTTCAATAAAAACTAAAGAGCCCTTTTCACAAGTAAACAAAGGAAAGAGTACCATAATAACAGCTTGAACACCATCACCGAGTTCATAAATTGGGTGATTTCTTCCATCAATATATACATCAATAAAATTTTCTTCCACATTTGGAGTTAGCTTAGCAACAATATCAAAATCTGAACTATCCCCAAAGAAATATTTATTAATGAACTTTTCGAAATCATTGAATAGTATTCTTGGTACTTTCCCCCCATTTCTTATGAATTTTATGTCGTCATATAATGTTGCTCCGGAATGCAATTTAACTTTGATGTCGCTCTCTTTTTCCACCAAATCATATTGTGACCTTAAAGTACGATTAATGAATTCTCCATCAATATATTCATTATTAGTAGTTGCCTTAAAACGTTGTAATGTTCTCGGAATTGTTACATAATGGATTGCTTTTTTATAAGTTTCATGTTTAAAACTTGATTGTAATTCAATGCATAGTTCAGAAAGGGATATGAATAATTTCACGATTTTTATTTCATTACTTGCATTCAATACTTTATTGATTGGTTCTGGTAATTCAAAACTAGCAAAGAAATTTTTATATTCATCTTTGCATAATTCATTATCTTCTAATTCTGCCTTACTATTTATTATTTTTTCAATTTCCTGTTTAATACCTGTTATCAATTGAGAATTAATATCAATATCCCCATTCATGTCAATCTGTAATTGTTGGCTACCAAGTCTGAGATTCACATTATTACTTCCATTAAAGTCACTTTTTCTATATTTTTTCAAATCACATTTTTGTACATTCTGTTCTAAAATATCTTTTGTAGTGGAATATATGGAAATGGCTTTTTCCATAACATTATCACCATTATTTATTGTTATTTGGCTTGTGCTAGTATGTAATGATAATAGTCTTCTTATAAATCTACTCTTTCCACTATTATTCGGACCAATTAAAACATTAAGATGCGATAATGGACCGAACCATTTCAAAGGTAAATCACAATTATCATATTTATATGGTGCTTTCGGATAATTTTCATAATAAATATACATTTATTTGTCTCCCTAAATAAGTTTCACCGCTTTCATCACGACATCAATCCCGGCATTAACAGCATCCTGTATAGCTTTCTTTTTCATAACCTTAATTGCCAGCATCTGGTCCTGCATTTTCAGCATATTTTGTCTTAGTTTGGTTTCATATTCTTCAGTGGTAAAATCACCGGTTAAGTAGTAGTTTGTAATTTTGGCTAAAGCCTGTTTATTTTCTTCTAATACATGCAGCAGGTAGCCTTTTACTTTATCTGAATCTTTCTTAAAGGACTTCAGCATTGTATCATATAATTCCTGGAAGATTAGTTCAAAATCCATTTCATCCTCCTATTTCTTGGCAGCTTCGACCACAGCCAGAGCATAAAATTGTTCGCGTATTGTGCTCCAGTCAACATCAATAAAAGAGTTTTTGTAGGCGTCATTCTGTCGGTGTGCTACTTTAAATTCCAGCCAGTTCTGTAGGATATGTTCGGAGATTTTCACGGACTCTTCATTTTTGGTTCGCATTTTGTTCATCATTACTAAAACCCGCAATTCCACTTCGATATTTTTATATTCTTCGGCAAATTCACTGTATGTTCTTTCAGTTGAATCCCTTTCAGTGATATTCATGTAAAACAGGTCTACCATTTTTGAAATTTCAACTATCTTGTATGCTGTGTCTCTATCGTAATCCGAAATAAGTTTAGCCCTGCAACTCAATATTGTTAGTAAAATAATTAGTAATATGGTTAGTTTATATTTATTTTTCACTATACCTCCATCTTCTTATTTAAAGTTTCCACAGCGTTCTTAAATCCCAGATAACTAATAACTGAAACGATTCCTGCTAGAATGAAGTGAAATAGAACTTTTGTCCCTTTTTTCATATGCTTCCCTTTTCATCAATTACTCAATATTATGGAGAGCTGTTTTATATTTTACCGAATAGAGATATTTACAAAAAATGTCAATGCAAATAATTTAATTGACAAACGAAAGTTAATAACAATTTTAAAAACTAGTTTAAATTGTTTTTCTAAATATATAATGGGGTAACGATGAAAAAAACAATGTTAATGTTTTTCATTTTCGCTACA
>JAUXIJ010000084.1 GCA_030621085.1 Candidatus Cloacimonadota bacterium
TTTTCATAATCGACAGGTAGATCGATCAAGGAAGCGGGAACAACGCCTCCGGATGGACCTCCAATTTGAACACCTTTGAATTTTTTCCCATTGGGAACTCCGCCACCAATATCATAAATGATCTCTTTGAGAGTGATTCCCATTGGTACTTCTACCAAACCTGTATTATTTATTTTCCCTACGAGAGAAAAAACTTTTGTTCCTTTGCTTTTCTCCGTTCCTATTCCTGCAAACCAATCTGCACCACGAAGAATTATCCTGGGAACATTAGCCCAAGTTTCTACATTATTGATATTAGTGGGCTGTCCCCATAATCCGGATTCAGCAGGAAAAGGAGGTCTCTGGCTTGGTTCAGGTGATATTCCTTCAATTGAATGGATCAGAGAAGTCTCTTCTCCGCAGACAAAAGCACCTGCTCCTTGTTTGATCTCAAGATCAAAATCAAAACCCTTACCGAGTATATCTTTTCCCAATAATCCATATTCTCTTGCCTGCTCGATCGCTACTTCCAATCTATGAATAGCAAGCGGATATTCTGTTCTGATATAGACAAATCCCTGCTTGGCACCTATTGCCTTTGCACCTATCAGCATTCCTTCGATAACAGCGTGCGGATCGGACTCAACGATACTTCTATCCATGTATGCACCGGGGTCACCTTCGTCGGCATTGCAAATTATATACTTGGGTTCGCCTTTTGAATTATGACAGATCTCCCACTTTAAACCTGTTGGGAAACCTCCGCCACCTCGACCTCTTAACCCGGAATTCTTTATTTCTTTTATTACATCCTCAGAACTCATCGATGTTAAAACTTTTATCAATGCATTATATCCGTCCCTGCCAATGTAATCATCGATCTTTTCGGCATCTATCAATCCCTTATTCCTGAGAGCGATCAATCGCTGTTTACTGAAAAATCCAATTTCATTCACCGTGGGAATTTGAATCTTTTCACCGGGAGGTGTGTACATCATTTTTTTAACAGGTCTTCCTTTTAAGAAGTGTTCTTCCACGAGATAAGGAATATCTTCCGGAGAAAGCAATTGATAAAAAATATCTTCCGGCTGAACTACGACAATAGGACCCTGAGCGCAGAATCCCTGACAACCAGTACCTACAACCAAAACTTCTTTATCTAATCCCTGTTTTTTAATTTCTTCTTCTAACAGTTTCTTGATATTAAAAGCACCGCACGAAACACAAGCCGTGCCGGTACATACCATTAAATGAGTTCTATAAGCCATTTTTAGGGTTCCCTCTCACTTCCTATTGCAAGGGCATATTCTTCAACGATCTTTCCTTTAAGCACATGCTCCGAAAATATTTTTTTTATTTTATCTTCGGTTAGATCACCATATTTTACAGGGGTTTTCCCTTTTAGTTCTACGGTAGCCATTGGTTCACGACTGCAAAGTCCGGCACATCCGGAAGTTGTTACAATAATATCATCCCGACCTGATTCTTCGACTACTTTAATAACAGCATTCATAATTGGTCTTGCACCGGCAGCAATACCGCAGGTTCCCATATGAACAGTTATTTTTGCATTAGAAATTCCCTCGCGAAGAAGTGTTGCTTTTCTAACCTTTTTTCTGATTTCTTCAAGATCTTTAATATTCAATTTAGGCATCCTGCTTTTCCTCCATAGACTTATAATTTTTAACAATCCTGGGAATATCTGCTCGTTTCAATTTTCCGTGAACATCTTCATTAACCGTGATCACAGGAGCCAATCCGCAGCAACCGAAACAACGGGCAGTTTCGAGAGTGAAATTCATGTCTTTTGTAGTTTCTCCCACTTTGATGCCCAGTTCACCTTCGAGAGCTTCTATAAGTCCCGGAGCTCCCTGTACATGACACGCAGTTCCAATGCAAACGGTTACGATATATTTTCCTCGTGGTTCAAGATTGAAAGCATTATAAAAGGTAACAATATTATAAATATCAGCAAGATGTACATCCAATTCATCAGATACATATCTTAAAATATCTTCGGGAAGGTAACGGAATTCTTTATTTATCTGCTGAAGAATCGGCAATAAATTACCTTTCTGATCACGATATTTATCCATAATCGGTTTAACTTTCTTCAGGTCTTCATCCTTTAATTTTATATATATTTTTTCAACAGGATAAAGTGCAATTGATACAGGACAATTTTGGGTGCAAGCTGCACAACCGGTACATTTATCTTCATCTACGTATCTGGGATTTTTCTTTACTTCTACTTTGAAATTTCCGGCTTCACCAACCACTTTTCCCAGTTCGGCATTTGTGATGATCTCGATATTAGGATGTCTTCCACAATCCACCAGTTTTGGTGAGACAATACACATGGCACAATCATTTGTGGGAAATGTCTTATCCAATTGAGCCATAGTACCGCCAATAGCCGGTGTTTGTTCAAGGAGATAAACCTTAAATCCTGAATTTGCAAGATCAAGTGAAGATTGAATTCCTGCGATTCCTGCACCTACAACCAGTACAGAACCAACTTTCTTTTTACTCATTAAATAATACTCCTTAAAGAAATTGATAAGAAATTATTTATTTATGGATTTATTTTTTTCTTCCGATCTTATCTTTTTCTTTACAGCGAAATCTTTTATTAAATGTATCAGATTTTTTTCGTTAACTTTTCTGCTTTCATGACATGAGCCATGATTATTCGTAACATAATTCTGGTACAATGCTTCCGCATATACTTGCTTTCCTATTGAAGTTTTGACCATAACTGTGGTATAACCATCTTGCGAGCCAACACCACCAACAGAAATATCTGCAAATTCATTGGAAAAATCGTTGCAGGCAAGACAAGCAGGTCTGGCAATTTCCTCAATCTCTTCCAATGGGATATGTAAGCTGACTTTTGATTTCATTTTCAGGATTAAATTTTCTTTAATATTCACTTTCTCAATATCATCTAAATTTATCTTATGCATTTTTGCAAAATTTTTCTTTGAAAGATCTTCAATAGTGAAACACTGCATACAGAATAACCCTATCGTAAATATTATCAGATTTGAGGGAACAATATTCAGTAACTGCATTTTACGGATTGCTTCTATCTGGCATGGAGTTCCAACAATAGCCAGTTTCTTCATAGATTCCGAAGCAGATTCTTTTATCACTTTTATGATGGGAAAACTTGTGGTATAAATATTTCCCAGTTCATCGAGGTGTTGTGTTTCCGTAAAACTTGAGCCGGCAGCATCTATTACGTCTGAACGGGTTTTTGCAATTATCGGTTTTCTTCCGTGAGAACCCATTCTTTTAGAAACAATAGCTCCGTCGATTATTTTATTTTCTAATAGATATATTAAAATGGAAGTGACTACACCACCATCTGTGGCAACCTTAAGAACATCTTCATCGGTCGATCGTGCAGAAAAAACATCTATGAAGTTTCCTAATGGATATTTCCAGTCAAACTGGTTTTTCAGTTCTTCTTCCAGAGTTCTTGTTTTAGGACATATCAGGTAACAAATACCACATTCAAGGCATTTATCTTTATATTTATATTCAGGAAAGCCATCCTTCCCGATCTTTAATGCATCTATACTATTTGCACTACAGAATGAAACGCATCCGCCACACCTGTTACACAGATCTTTATGAATAACTTCGTCGAGTAGATTTTCAAAACTTAATTCTTTTCTTGATTTCATTTTACTCTCCGGAAAATCTAACAAAATCACCAAGGAGCCAGTTTAAGCTCCCTGATAATTATTTAATCTAATTTACTTTCCCGTTACTTCGTAATCATAATCCTTTGAAGCAGACCATTTATGAGACTCAAGCATATCATAAATGATGCTGTTCACACCGTATTTCAGACTTGCGGCATCATAACCAAGAACCGTGAGATAAGCTGTAACCATCGAAGAAGTCTGTCCTGTCCAGCAATAAGTTACAATGATTTTATCAGAACCAAGATTTTGTAAATTCAATGGTTTTATCCTGAAAGCAGTGTCTATGTGTCCATATTTATCAACATCATCTTCATCCCAGTAGTTGTTAACAAAGTAATTTGAAGGATTATTAAGAACTTTATCCGCACCTATTCCTTTAAATTCACCATTCAACATTACATTTACTCGTTCAGCAAGCATTGCTTCACCTTCCGTTGCATCACATTCCAGTTGAATATACTTAAAAGTAGTATTTTCTGCCACAGGTTCAGCAACCCAATTTTCACTTTCAATTTGACCGCAATTTTTTGTCCATATATCAAAATCGCCGTTCCATCCGCTCATACCCCATTTAAGTACTTTAGCATCGTCATATCCGGAAAGTCTTAGAGCCATTACAGCATGACCGGCAGATTGTCCTGTGTAGCATACCACCACGATTGTTTTTTCTCCTGCTTTCTCAGCATCGTTAAGAATTGTAGAGAAAGAAGTTAAAACAGCCCCAGCAATATGACCATCATCATAATCAATAATTTCGTTTTTGTTCTTATCTTTTCCACGAAGATCCATTAAGTAATAATTTGCCCTGTTATCATGAACATCTTCTGCTTTTATGATCCATGAGTCGAATAGTTCTGTTACTGTCATTCCATTACTATCCATGTAAGTTATTAAAGTATCAATATCATTCTTTTTTGCACAACCTGCAAAAACTAAAACTATAATAGATAATACTATTAAGTTTTTCATCCAATTTTTTTTCATCTCTTTTTTCCCCTTATTTTAACCGCATCCGCCTGATTCAGCAGGAGTATCATCTTCCTCTGATTCATTTGGATTAAGCCATTTTTTATAACCACCTTTCAGGTTTTGAACATTTTTATAGCCAAGCTTCATCAAGGTTTCTGTGGCTAAAGCTCCTCTTCCGCCTTTTTTACAATAGATAATTATTGCATCGTCTTTAGACGGCATATTTTTGCGATTTTTCCAAAAAGTTATATCAGCTATTTTAAATTCCAATAAACCCCTTGGAATGTTTTTCGTCACTACATCGGGATATTTTTTCACATCGTTTTCATCTGGTTGATTTATATATCCTTCTGCAAATTCACCCGGTTCTCTAACATCTATTATGAACCTTGATTCACCGCTTTCCATTTTCTGGATCAATTCACCATAAGAAATTTCTTCGATGCCTTTTCTGGCTTCACTCACCATTGCTTTTGCATTGGCAAAATATCCGCCTTCAGAAAATCCTTTTCCACAACTTGAAACAAGAAGAAGAATTGCAGAAAGAATAATCAAATAATTTATTTTTTTCATTTCTCCTCCTTTTTATAATGCGGAAAATTTTCCGGTCTTTTCATTCCATTTCACAAACATATACCACAGTAGAAGTATTGCCAAAACGAGAACAACTGCACCGGTATAACCTAAAACATCGGGTAGGAACATTTTGTTGCGTAGAGATTCAGGAAGAATCTTAACAACAGCAGGAACAATGAATCCTTTGGAAACAGGAGCCATTATGATAAATCCAAGAGCAGACATCCATAATTTAACATGACCTTCTCCGGCACGCCAGAGTGTTCCAACAGCTCAGCCACCAGCCAAAGTCATTCCTAAACCAAAGATAAATCCACCAAGTAAAGCTCTTAACCAAAAGTTAGCATAAACAGATTTCATTTCAATTGCACGAACTGCAGTTTCTCCTGCATTTCCTACGCCAAAATATTTTAGAACAGTAAATCCAATCAGAACAACAAGAATACTAATAATTATTGCAACCGGAGCTGATGATTCGCCTGTCATAAATGGTTCTCTAAAAGCACGCACAATACAATAACGTGATCTCTGCAGTATTATTCCAAAAATAAGACCGAGGAAGACATGCCAACCGAGAATTTTTGAGAGAGCAGTTCCTTTGCCAGTGTAATTACTGAAAATGAACAGGATCACAGCAATAAGTATCCAACCGAGCCATCTCTGCCAACTGGTTTTCTTTCCTGTTCCCGGAAGTAATGTGCAAGATTTTCCCATACTGATTTTGGGGAGTGCTTCCATTTCCCATAAAAGATATTTGAGAGCTACAATAGTCCCAAGCATAAAACCGAGAGAAAGGAACAAAGCTCCTCCAGAAAGTGCGGGAACTCCAGAAAAGAAACCACCTATTGTACAACCGATTCCTACAGTTGCACCAATTCCCATTAATGCTCCACCAATAAGACCTTTAACGAGTTCTCCAATGGGAGCTACTTTAATACTGAATTCTTTGGAGAACAAAGATGAAATAAATGCACCAAGAACGATGAAGATATTCAGTAATGCAACTGTGTGCAGGTTGATAGGAATTTTAGTACCAATATTTGTGGCTCCAAGTGACTGGAATAGATTCTGACCAATACTAATATAACCTCCGCTACCACCCCAGGGATATTTAATAACGAAAAGAAGAATATTCAACAATGCCAGCAAAATTCCTCCAACCCACATAGGCCAGGATTTGCCGAACAAACCATCGAATAATTCTCTTAAAACTCCTTTTTTAAACACGGCTTACTCCTTTTTTACTTTTTCTTAATGTAAAATTTAAAAGCACCACCATCTTCTGTCTGTTCCATGAAAATATTCCCGGTCTTTTCGCACCAGGCAGGAACATCAGTTTTAGATCCGGGATCAGTTCCGATCATTTCCAAAACTTCACCACTGTTCATTTTCTTGATCGTTTTGGCCAACTTAATGATCGGCATCGGGCAGGAAAGCCCTTTACAATCCAAAGTTTGATCTACTTGCATTTTACCCTCCTTTTTTTATTTATGCTTTACGCTTTTTCTTTTACCATTTTGTTTTTATTTCTTTATCCAGCTTTGTTTTAATTTTATCATCCAATTTTTTTTCCGGATGCAATTTCTGATCGATCAATTCGCAGCGCAATTCCTGAACAAATTTATCCAGTTCCCTTGCTTCTAAATAACGCTCTTTGGGAACATAACCTTCTTTAATCGCCATATCACGCAGAACATCGATAACATCAGAAAATTTAACTCCCTGCGGACAAAGTGCATAGCAGGTATAACATCTCGAACACATCCACAAAAGGTCTGAAGATAATACTTCCTTTTTCATCCCCAAAATACACATTCTAATTATTTTTCGCGGATCATAATCTTCGTGAACTTCTGCAACAGGACAGGCAGCTGTGCAGGTTCCGCAAGTGAAACATCTCTGAAAATGTTCTGCCCCCGGCATAGAAGCGATTTCATTCTTAAAATTGGCATCCATTTCACTTAATATAATTTTATCTTTAGCCATTTATTTCTCCTTTCTCTATAATGCTTCTGGGATTTTTTTTATTTCTTCATACGAAAACACTGGTCCATCAATACAAACATATTTTGAACCAATATTACATCTGCCGCATTTCCCGATTCCACATTTCATTCGTCTTTCAAGTGAAGTATAAATCTTCTCATCGGGAAAACCGATTTCAGTGAGAACCGGAAGAGTATATTTTATCATTATCGGAGGTCCGCAAACAACACACCAGGAAGTTGGATCGAGAGATACTTCTTTTACTACTGTTGGCACAAATCCTGTAAGTTTATTCCAACCTTTAACCGGATTATCGATTGTAAGATGTAAAGTGAGATCATCACGTTTTTCCCATTCTTCTATTTCATCTTTATAAATGAAAAGATCAGAATTCCTGGCACCGTAAATCACGGTTATCTTTCCGTAATCTTTACGATGTTCCAACATATAAACAAGAAGTGAACGCAATGTTGTGAAGGCAAATCCGCCGCCGATTATCACCACATCCTGCCCTTTGAACTTCTCAACCGGATACCAGTTTCCTAGTGGTCCGCGAATTCCTACAATATCGCCTTCCTGAAGATAATGAATTTCGTTAGTAACAGAACCAGTGCGGTTTACTGTGAACTTTAGAATATCTTCTTCAGTAGGAGAAGAAGCGATCCCGAAAGGTGATTCACCTTTCCCCAGAATGGAAAATTCACAGAATTGTCCCGGTAAAAAATCGAACTTATCTTCTTCATTTATATATGACAGATCAAAGGTCTTTAATGTTCTGTCGGGACTCTCTGTATAGATCTTTTTCACCTTCATCTGAAATGGAATATATGTGTTTTTCATTTATTCCTCATTTTTATAATTCAATATTTTTTTAATGACTTCTCGAATATCCAGATTTGTTGGACAAACAACCACACATCTTCCGCAGCCTGTGCAAAGATGTTCATCATAATTATCCATAAAATAGTTATATTTATGCATCACTCTTTGTCGTACGCGTTGAGTAGATTGGCTGCGTGGATTGTGTCCTGATGCTTCTTTTGTGAAGATAGCGAACATACAAGAATCCCAGAGCCGGATGCGTTTTCCTTTATTTCCCTTTCCTTCGTCGGAAACATCGAAGCAATGACAGGTGGGACATACAAAAGTACAAGCTCCGCAATTGACACATTTTGCAGCGATCTCATCCCAGATTGGTTCATCCCAGATTTCTTTTGTTTTAGAAAAAAGTGATGAAATATCTTCTTTTTCAGCGAGAAAAGATTCGGCTGTTTCTTTTAATTTTTCTATTTTTTTTATTTCTTTATCTGATTCATTTTCAGTTGTTTTACAATCAGTCAGGAATTTCTTTCCTTTATCGCTCACAGCTTCAAAGATGAAACTATCATCGGTTTCTACTACAAAAATATCTGATCCTGTTTTATCGAAAGGACCACCATCGAACCAGTTGCAGAAACAAGTAGAAAGCGGCTCATTGCAGGCAAGATTGAAAACAAGGCAGTTATCGTATTTTTCCTTCCAATACGGATCTTTATACATATCTTTCTTCGGCATTTGATGAGCTTCTCCAAAAACCTTATCCAACAACAAAAGACTTTTTGTATCGCAGTTTCTCATTCCCCAGATGGCAAAAGGTTTTTCCTCTCTTTTGGGCACTTCCATTCCTTTTTCTGTATATTGAAAAAGAACTTCTGATTGAGGGAAGAATATTTCTTTGGGTGATCTCTTTGTGTTCAAGACTTTATTATTAATATCATCGGAAGATTTGATCTTTTTAAAAGCCGTTGCCTTACCGTCAGTGACCGGAGCAAACACACTATAATTCTTTTGAAGATTTTCAATAAATTTATTGAATTCGCTTTTCTTTATTTTGATCATATTCTAACCCATTATAAAATCTTGTTTTTCGTTTTCACAATAACTTACCATTGCCGGTTTCTCATCAATATCCAATCCTGCGGTATAATCGAAACGTTCCTTGACCTCTTTTTCCACTTTTTTATTCATAATTCGCAGATCGAGGTCTACCGGACAAGCGGAAACACAAGCTCCACAATCCACGCATCTCCCTGCAACGTGAAGATTTCTGATGAGATGGAAAATGATGGAATCCGTTACTTCCGGAGTTTTCCCTATCCATTGCGGATCGTTCTGGTCTACAAAACACTCGTTGCAATAACAGGCAGGACATACATTTCTGCAGGCATAACAGCGAATGCACCGCGCATATTCATCTTTGGTATATTCCCAGCGTTCTTCGGAAGATTTTTTCTCAAAATCAATTACATTTTTGAATTCATCTTTGATATCAACTTCTTTGCGAGGTTTTCCAATAAAAATATTGTGAACCGGAGCATCAGGATAGCGACAGGTTAAACAAGAATCACACAGAACATCTTTTAAAGGAAATTTCAAATCGAAATCACGACCTTTTAAATGAATATTATTACCGTCGATCTTTGATTCCAGAATTTCTTTATTTTCTGTTTTCTGAAGAATCTTTTTCTTCTCCAGAACACCGTTACAGGGAACTCCGATAATGATTACATTTTCTCTCTTTATTTGTTGTTCAACAACATAAAGAACGATTGAACGAGCATCGCAACCTTTTACAACGATTCCGATCTTATCATAAGTTTTCCCAAGTTTTCTTTTATCTTTTGTGAGATAAGTTGTAAGATTATTTCTGCAGGTTTCATCGAAAATAAGTCTATCAACATCTTCTTCTTTATGAATAAAAAGCGGTGAGGAAGAAAGTGGTAAAGAACCTTTTTCCCAACCTAAAACAATATCCACTTTCTTATCTTTTAGGAGTTTTTTTACTTCTGTTCTCAGATTCTGGATCATTGTTTTGCTCCCTTTACCAACCTTTTTGCAGGACCGATCTTCTTAACATCGTTTGTTATCTTTTCGATGATATTGGCAAAGCGTTCACCTTCTCCGGCAGAGATGCAGGAAAACTGGACTCTTTCCGGTTCGATCCCGATCATCTCGAGAAGCGGTTTAATCGTAGAATACCGTCTACGGGCGATAAAATTACCTGACAGGTAATGGCAATCGCCGGGATGTCAGCCGGAAACCAGAAGACCGTCGAACCCGCTTTGTAGCGTTTT
>JAUXIJ010000092.1 GCA_030621085.1 Candidatus Cloacimonadota bacterium
TTTGCAGGTTCTGGCAGGGAAAGATATTCACATTGCTGATGATCTCTTCCTCAGTATAGATGATGTCGAATTCAACGTTACCGGCATCAGGAATAGCGATCAACCTGGTAAATCGAGGAAGAGCAGGTTTACCGACCTCGATAAATTCACCTTCATTCCAATACGAGATCTTCTCATATTCTCTACCTTCAATTTCAACTGTTTCAATTTCGTAACCGTCGAGTGCAAAATTAACTTCTGTGCTGCCAATTCCGTAAGAAATATGATCGAAGAGTTCCCTATTTGAATTTTTAGAAATATCAACCCGATCTGCAAAAAGAAAGGTTGATGTAACAAAGATTATAACTAATAAAAATATTTTTTTCATTTTTCCCCTCATTCCATAACTTAATAATTGCTAAAGTATAAATGCAATATTTATTCCAAATAATAATACTCAGGAAATACTTAAAGTTGTAAGAGTTGATATTTATTAAATTGGATATGAAACAGGTATGGTTTTATGATGTCCTGTTTCTCTCAAACATGAAATTAACAAATCGGGTGATGTACAGAGCATTTTATCCCAGATAATGCAATAGCATTTCACGGACAGCACTATATTCTTCTGCCTGAGTGAGTTGCAAAATTGTCCCTGAATATCTTCAGATATGCATGAAAATTTTCCACCTCACTCAGCCTAAAAGAATCTAACACTCTACATCAAAATCCTACTGCACAATCTGGGTTTATTTACACAATAATGTGCGTTCGTTGTTTCATCAATCCTATAATTATTCATTCACAGTCCTTGAAGTAGTTTTCAAAAGATTACGGGACAAATAGACGGATATAATAAGAAGTAATAGAGCTGTAGCCATACCCGGGACATAAGCTCTTTCATATAGAGCCCAGACAGGATGACCAATACCATTTATCATTTCTAAAACAATCCAAAACCAAACCAATCCATGAGAGAATGAATATTCTCTTTTTACCGGAACTAAATAACACCAAATCCCGAAGATAAATAGACTAACATTGATTATTATAAAACCATTTTCTAGATTTCCGGACACAAGGCTAATAATTAATTTTGTTGGTGGGAAAACTTCCCAAAGTCTTCCAATATACTCCTCAATAGAATGTAAGCCCTGAGCAAGAACCAGAATTAAAAATACTGTTTTATTTCTGCGTTCCATTGATCTCTTGTTACAAATATTTCGGTACCAGGGTCAATACCAAACAATGACTTACAATGTATGTATCCCCGAACAAGTGCGTGGATATTTCCTTTTCAACTAAAACAACCAGCACCGACAGATTAATCATATTTAATTTAATAAATAGAATTTGAGCGAGCTCCATGAGTGCTGATTCACATCATTCCATTTAATTTCAAATTCCCCATTTCTTTAATCCGACGACATGCTTGTTATGTCTATTCTTCATGAATCAATAATTCATAAATCTAATTTTCTAGTTAAGATTATTTTATTTTCTCAGGTAATTTTAAAATTGATTCACCATCTGTTTCTATGAATTCGATATTTCGAGAACTAGTAATAATTGATTTAATTAAATCAGATTTTTCCTTTTGTTCTTTAGTTATTTCATCCTCTTCTTCTGTCTCTGGAAGAGGAGCAACTCTGATTTCTACATTAAATCCTTTATCAATTCGATTTGCAATTTTATTAAATGAAATTCTCAGGCCATTTTCTAATTCATTTTTCCTGCCATTAGTACCATTATAGTACTCGTTAATTACTTCTTTTGCGATTTTTTTTATCTCAGATTTCATCATACCATTGGCGTATGTTTCTATCACTTTAGTTTTCGCTGATGGTATGCCTTTTTCTTTTAATTGATTTCTTAAGGCTTTAATTTCTAAGACTTGTTTATAGTGATTTAAGATTCGTTCAGTTGCTCTTGATAGGACATCTGCAACTTGAAGACCAATTATTATATAAAGAAGAAAATCACTAGAAGAAATTGTTTTTACCTTATACTCTTGTTTTTCACCTGTAACTGCTTCTGAAATATTGTTTAGAATAAAATTCAATTCATTAATCTCTTTTTTTAGCTCAGATAATTTTTCTTGCACAAATTTTCTTGGAATTGTATAACCTAATTCACATTGACCTTCATCTAAATCTTCTTTTCCAATTTTCATCACTTTAAATCCATTAAGCGTATTTGTAATGGCAGTTTGGAATGATTGAAGATCCGTTAAAATGATTTTAATGTCTTCTAAAGCTTTTGCAGGTGTAATGGAATTAGACGCAAATATTTGTTCAATTTTATTCTTCAGAGGTATTCCTAATAATAATTCACCACTAATTTCAGAAATAATAGCTTTCCAACTCGGTGAATATTTATTGTATCCTGAGTCTATCAATACGTCATTTAGGGTAGTTATACTTTTGACCAAATTAGTCTGATGAGCCGCTTGAGTTGGTTGGTTGATTTGATTTTGCAAATGGTCTCTAGCTTGAGTAAGTAATGTTATGGTTTTATCAGTTTGCATCTCTAGATTGAGATCAATTAAAATTTTGTGTAATCTTTCTACATTCATATTTTCTCCTTATCTATACTTCACTAAGCTTAACTTCAGTTTTTGCAAATATTCTTTTATTCCTTGTTACAGCCTGCCATCATCAGTCCCGGGAAGCCATGTCCGGGAGACGCATCAACGCGTTTCAGCTTTTTAATTTTTTAAACCATTAACTACGTGTGCACAGTGATTTATTCTTTCTACCCCTTTTCTTTAATTTTTCTCAACGCCTTCTCTGTCATTTCCTGAGCCTTCTTACTTGATTCTGCACCCCGATCAATAACAGCTTGTTTCCAGTCTAATTCTGATAGACTTAGCTCATATTCCTTGAATTTTTCTTCATGAAGTTTATGTAGGCTATCAAACCATTTGCAGTAAATGTCATCACCATCAATTCTTGATATTGTCATAAGTGTACCACCATCGGATCCAAGAATCACAGTGGCGCCAAGTTTTTTTGCTATTTTAAATTCATAATCATCCATTTCTTTCTCCCTTATCATCCCCTACCCCACCTTTCTGATTATCATAAACAACGATCCCAGCAGGGTGACACAGGTGTTCTTAGTATTTACTATTATCGGATCATATTCCTTATTATCGGAAACCAGGACCATCATCTTCTCCTTCATAGGTGAGTAACATAAACCGTTAGAAAAATGAGAAATTGGAGAAATGTGTCAAGGATTTAATAAGTTAACAGTATGAAATAAAATGGGATTGGGAAGTTATTCACTTAGTTCTAACATAGATTCTTCGTCGAATGCCTTTGTAAGTATTTCCTCAGAAAGACACATGGGGGATAAAAAAAGTTCTTGACGGATAAATCTTAAAATTATTTTTGTAGACCGACGGTCGGTATAGACCGATGGTTTAGTTTATTAGTAAGGCTTTGGGAGGACGAATGGTAAGGATCGTGAAAGAATATGCAGAAAGAAAAAAAGAAATAATGGATACAGCGCAAACACTTTTTTATCAGAAAGGATATGAAAATACTTCCGTAAATTTCATCATCGAAACCATTGGGATTTCCAAAGGAACTTTTTATCATTACTTCAAATCCAAAGAAGACCTGCTGGATAACATCGTGGAAAAGTTCACGAACGAAATTATCAGCAAATTAGAACCTATAGTAAATGATAAGTCAATGGATGCAATTAGTAAACTAAACGAATTCTATCATCAGGCAGGCATGTACAAAGTAGAAAATATCGATATAATAAAAACCATTGTAAATGCGCTTTACAATGATAAGAACCTCTTATTGCGCTATAAGATGAATAATCGATCTACAGAATTAACAATTCCTCTGATGAGTAAAGTTTTCGAGCAGGGTAATAATGAAGGTTCATTTAATATCGAACATCCGGAAGCAACTGCCCGTATCATCCTCTTTTTTGGAACTTCTATGGGAGAATATAATGCAAAACTGATGATGAGTCTGGATGAAAATCCAAGTAACATCGAGGAAATGAAAAAGCATTTCAATATATATCAGACGTCTGTTCAAAGGATTCTCGGTGCTCCGGAAGGTTCTATAGAAATTTTTGATGAACAGATCGTCGATGCAATTATGGAAAAGTATAATGAAAGTTAGAATATTCTGTTTAATGATCTTATTCTGCTCTCAAATGCAAGCGGAAGTTTTCAATTTGAAAAACGACTTCTGGAATTGGAGTTCTCTTTTTGAAAAAGCCAGTACACAGCAATATCATCTTGGAATTCAATATAAACCCACGATTTCGTTAAATTTGATCCAAAAGGAAGCATTTGAAATAGACTGTGAAGTAATAACTAATCTATCTTATAGATACATTGAAAATGATTCTACGGGTTTTGAAGAAAAAGATGCCGAAATTTATCGGAGTTGGTTAAGATATTCAGTCAGCCAGTTTGAAGCACGGGTAGGTTTGCAGAAGATCAATTTTGGTCCTGCCCAGCTTCTTCGCTCTCTCAAATGGTTTGATACTATCGATCCGCGTGATCCGCAGGAAGAAACCGGAGGTGTACAGGCAGCACTTTTCAGGTATTATTTCCTGAATAATGCCAACATCTGGCTCTGGGGGATCTACGCAGAAGATGAATTAAAAGGCTTGGAATTATTTACATCAAAGTATACTAATTTCGAGTTCGGAGGAAGGGTGCAATATCCTTTTGAATTCTGTGAAGCTGCCTTTTCCTTTCATCACAGAGAACTTGAATTTGATAAAACTCTTGAAAACAGGTTCGGTTTCGACGCACGCTGGGATTTTGAGATCGGATTATGGATCGAAGCAGTTGTAGCTAAATTTAATGAAAATGATTTTACTCCAAACTGGGAAAAAAATCTGACACTTGGAGCAGATTATACAATCTCAATTTGTAATGGAATTCACATTCTGGGAGAACATTTTGTTTATTCAAAGTCAGAAAATGATCTTTTTGTAAGCAGTTATAAGGCAGAATCATCTGCTGTATCATTTAGTTATCCCATCGGATTATTTGATAGTATTGTTGCAATAATAATATATAGTTGGGAAAGTGAAGACTGGAGCAGATTTCTTTCGTATCAAAGAAATTACAATTATTTGAGCATTTACCTGAATCTTTCCTGGAACCCGCAAGTGAATAATTTTAATCCGAAACAGATTTCAGCAGATGGTAAATCGGTGCAATTGATGATCGGGTATAGTTTTTAGGAAAGAAAATGAGCCACTAAAATCATTAAGGTTCACGAAGAAAAATTTAAAAAATAGCATTTATTAGTGCCCTTAGTGGCTATTAAAAGAGGTTAAAATGAAAATTGTTTACAAAGCGAATAACGCAATTACAAGTGTAGAACTTATGAATATATTTAAGAGCTTAGGTTGGAATAAGAATTCGGAAGATATTCTGGATGCTTTTAAAAAATCCTATTATGTTACAGCTTATCACAATGATACGCTGATAGCTTTTGCCCGTGCAATTACCGATGGTCACTATTATACGAGTATTTTTGATGTGATAGTAAATCCCCAATATCAGAAAAAGGGCATTGCAAAAGAAATGATGAAAATGTTACTACGTAAATTCAAAGGTACATATTTCTTCTTATCCTACACCGAAGGTAACCGGGATTTTTACGAAAAATGCGGATTTGAAGATCTACCTACCGGAATGTGGATGGATAGAGACAAATCATTCAATCTTGATATAGATAATTTATAGGACAAAAATAAATCTGTGATATATTGATTAAAAAGAGGAAATAAAAATGAAAACACTAATTTATGGCGCAGGGCCTTTGGGAAGTTTGTACGCCTGTCTGTTGCACAAAGCAGGTAAAGATGTTACGATTTTAGCCAGAAATGAACATTACGAATTTCTTAAAGAAAATGGCATTGTTATGTTCAACGAATTTAGCAATGAAAAAATCGTTGAAAAAGTAAAAGTAGTGAACGAGCTGAAAGAGGAGGATAATTATGATTTTGTTATCGTGCTGATCCGCAAGAATAATATTGCTCCTGTTTTACCAATCTTAAATAAAAACAAGAAAATATCGAGTATTCTCTTTATGGGGAATAATACTTTAGGATTTGATAATTATTTGAAATATCTTCCCAAAGAGAAAGTATTATTCGGTTTCCCTGGTGGAGGTGGTTCACGACTGAATCACATAGTTCATTACATCGATAGTGACAAGCCCAATGGTAAAAGGATGTCTATTACAATCGGAGAAATTGATGGTGAAATAAGAGAAAGAACGAAACAGATTCAAAATTTGTTTGAGACGTCAGATGTCCCCGTTAATATAGTTGAAGACATAGATGGCTGGTTAAAATATCATGTGGCATTTGTACTCCCGATAGCAGGTGCCTTATTAAAATGCGGGAATAACTACAAACTTGCAAAAGACAAAGAAACGATCAGAATTTACATACGCGCTGCAAAGGAAAGCGGTAGAGTTTTGAAAGCTGTCGGTTATAAAAAACGCTATCCTTTCAAATTTAATCTGTTCTATTGGATGCCTGAGAGTGTGTTAATCAATATTATGAAACAACTTTTTAATTCCAGGTTTGCAGAAATAGCATTTATGCTGCACCTTAATGCTGCTAAGGATGAAATACTGGAATTAGCCGGAGAATTTAACACACTCAAAGCTCAAACTTCAATTCAAACACCAAATTTAGATAAATTGTTCAAAAATCTTAATTAATTGGAGAATGAAAATGAAAAAAGTATTAGTAACAGGAGCTACCGGCTATCTAGGTCACTACCTAGTAAAAGAATTTAATAAACAGGGTTACCGGGTACGGGCTCTAGCAAGAAACGCAAATAAATTAGAGGATTTAAAAGAATACATAGATGAAGTGTTTGAAGGTGAAGTGACAAAACCGGAAACCTTGATAGGAATTTGTGACGGTATTGATGTTGTCATTTCTTCAATCGGGATTACCAAACAAAAAGACGGCTTGACTTATATGGACGTCGATTACCAGGGCAACATGAATCTTTTGGAAAAAGCTAAAAAAGAAAGTATTTCAAAATTTATCTATGTATCGGTATTCAACTCTGAAAAAATGAAAAACTTGAAAGGTATTCAGGCTAAAGTAAGATTTGAAGAAGAATTAAAAAAATCCGGATTAGATTATTTGATAGTCTACCCCAACGGATTCTTTTCAGATATGTTGGACTACCTGAAAATGGCTAAAAAAGGAAGAGGATATGTCTTTGGCTCCGGTGAGTTTAGAATAAACCCTATTCATGGTGAAGATTTAGCTGAGGTTTGTGTTAATGCGGTTACCGGAGAGGAGAAAGAAATAAACGTCGGTGGTCCGGATATTTTAACACACAATGAAATTGTAGTAATTGCATTTGAATCCCTTAATAAAAAGATAAAGATATCCCGGATTCCAATCTGGTTGAGTAATTTTATTTTGGCGACACTGAGATTCTTTACATCTGTAAAGACCTACGGTCCTATAGAATTTTTTATGACTGTTCTTACGAGGGAAATGGTTGCTCCCACATACGGAAAACACCATTTAAAGGATTTCTTTTTAGAAAATAAGGATGAGAGAAGCAACTTAAAACAAGAGTGTAATTTATAAAAATGAGTTTACTATAAAAAGGGGATGATTAGAAATATGCAAGAAAATTCATCAAATATTTGGAAACCGATGAATCGGTTAATATCTACTATCTTCTTATTAACCACCAACTTAAGTTGGTGGAAAAAAGAGACACATCCCGTTTCCGCAGCCGTTTTAACGGCTTCCATGTTCAAGCTTGGTAAACCGTTGAAACAGTTAATATCGTGTTTCATTTCTTGCAACCACTGGCTGAAGCCAGTGGTTAATGATAAC
>JAUXIJ010000146.1 GCA_030621085.1 Candidatus Cloacimonadota bacterium
AAATGAGATATTATAAAGTCTCCAGCTAATCTTCCATTAACTTCTATAACATAGCCTTTTTCGTTAAATAGCTTAATTTCGGCGTTAAAAGCTCCATTAACCATACCCAAGCTAACAACTGCTTTTTCAATCGTATATACTGAGCCCAGACCTTAAGACATATTTACAGGAGAATTAAGGTGTAGAACCTACTGCAAAAATAAACAGGAGGGTTATAATACACTAATGAGAAGTAAACATGATAAAGCATTTAAGGCAAAGGTAGCACTGGAAGCATTAAGAGAGGAAAAAACACTGCAGGAGCTGGCAAAGAAATATGAAGTACATCCCAACATGATATCTGCATGGAAGAGGCAATTATTGGAGGGAGCAGCCGATATATTCGAAAGGCCAAATAAAAAGCGGTTAGCTGTGAGAAAGATAGAAGAGCAAAGGGATACAATATTGAAAACTGTAGGCAAGATGAAGATAGAGAACGATTTCCTTAAAAAAAAATACCTGCAGCTGTACGGGAAAGAGCCGTTCTGATTGATGGAAAGTATAAGGGATTGTCGGTGAAGAAGCAATGCGAACTATTGGGTATCAGCAGGACAGCATATTACTATAGTTTACAGAGACAGCAGGAGGATATGGATATCACCGATTTGAAGTTGATACTAGCAACATTGCAGGAGGTCCCGTTTTACGGTTACAGGAAGGTATCAAGAAAGCTTCTTCCTGAGTATCCTCACATGAGTGCAAAGAGAGTAAGAAGAATAATGAGACGCTTTGGGCTAAGAGCGATCTATGCGAAACCAAATCTGTCAGCAGCACGAAAGGAGAATAAGAAATATCCGTATCTGTTGAAAAACAAAATAATAAGATATCCAAACCAGGTTTGGGCCAGTGATATTACATATATCAGGCTTCCCGGAGGGTATGTGTATCTTGTGGCAATTCTTGATCTATACTCAAGAAAGGTGTTGAGCTATCGATTGTCAAATACACTTGATGCTGATTTTTGCGTAGATGCATTAGAAGACGCTATTAAGGTTTACGGTGAGCCTGCAATATTTAATACGGATCAAGGCAGTCAGTTCACATCTGACAGATTTACAAAAGTACTGAAAGAACACTATATAGAAATAAGCATGGATTCTAAAGGCAGAGCATTAGATAATATTTATGTAGAACGATTATGGAGGAGTTTAAAGTATGAAGACATATATTTGAAGTCGTACGAAACAATGGGAGAGCTGAAGGAAGGGGTCAAGAGATATTTCAATTTTTATAATACAGAAAGGTTTCATCAATCGCTTGATTACCTTACTCCGGAAATAATGTATGAATCATTCTCTACAAGAGACGATTTAGATAATGCAGCATAGGAGAATACATCTTAAACCTTTTTTAAAATATGTATTGACAAGAGGGCTCAGCATAGAGTATGGTGTTTTTTATTAAATAAAATTTGACAAAGAAAGAATAGATTATAATAATGATTTATACCCACGTTTTGAATCGGGGAGGAAAGGGTGTGCTTAGTCCTGCAGATAGACTTTGAAAACCGTCTTATACTGCAATATTTGTCAGATTATTTAGGCCGTATAATACATGTTAGGTGTATAAATAACGAAAATGCAAATCATAGAATGCCCAAAATGTGGCGTTAAAAATCGGATTAATTCATATTCCGACGATCGTAGGCTTGTTTGCGGTCGTTGCGGTGCAAGTTTATTTCAGAAAAAACAAGAATCTCCCTTAAATCCTCCTCCACAAAGAAATAGATCAAACATCTTTCTGTCCTCTATTTTAATTGTCCTAACAGTAGTTGCTGCATACGGCATCATAATCACACCGGATTTAATGCGAAAAGATTTTTCTCAACTTATTGCCGCCGAAGCAGAAAAAACGGTGATATTGAAAAAGCGATATGAAGATGAACTTGCATCAAAAAAAGCCTCGCTTGATAAAGAGGTAGCAGCCATTAATGCTCAAGATTTGCGACGAAGATCAACCAAAAATTACAAAATGCTTTTTGAGGCTCGCAAATCGTTCGATAAAAGATTCGCACTTAGCCCCCGGGAAAAAACTCAATTACGGATGCGTAATCTTTCAAGTGACTCGACGAAATCATTTCATGATGCAATTCGTTCCGTTGCAAAAGAGGCATCACCTATTGGAGCGGATATTAGCGTACACGAATCTTCGAAAGGCATTGCTCTTGAGATAGATTTTGATATGTCCAGTATGACTGCGGGGGAACATGGTACGCGAACTAAACATCACACGAAGGATTCTTTGCGAAAAGAGGTCGTTTCTCTCATTTCTCGTGTAACCAATGATATATTCCAGTTTTGCAGGGGGTTGAACATC
>JAUXIJ010000126.1 GCA_030621085.1 Candidatus Cloacimonadota bacterium
AGAAACAAGTACCAGTTTCGCTAATGCTTTAAAACCTTATGTCTCCCGACGAATTCGCTTTAAGCAAGATGAAATGAAGAAAATACTTGAATTAGAGAAAAAAGATGTAGAGAACTGTGCTCACCCACATCATAAGTGGGATCCAATTAAAATGAGCTTTGCTGAAGTTGAAGAAGACTGGAAGCCCGCGATATATTCTCTTGAAGCAATAGGTAAGGCTGCAAAAGGGATTAACAGAGAAAATGATGAACTAAAGACACTGCTTACACGCTTAAAAATTGCTGACAGCCGTTATGCAGCTGGACAAATTTATATGGCAGACAATGAGAATGAATTGGATAAAACAATACAGAAGTTCATTGAAGAGCATTCTGAAGCCAAATATTGGGTTATGTGCGGTAAACTTCGCAGAATTCAATACTGGAGAAAGTTTCAGAAAAACATTGGTATAAAATTACACGGACATCCTCGTGTTCAGCGGGTGGCTGATGAGATTGAAAAAAATATTTGGGATAAAAATGGAAAATTATCTCAAGAGAAGATACTGGTTTTCGGGACTTTCAAGAAGCCGATGAGAGCGCTCTGGGATGTTCTTAACCTTCGAGCGGTATTGAGGTTTCTTGATCGTAAGAAACCAGGAGAAAAAAAAGAACCACCAATTCCAGCCGCCAAGGTGTGCCTTAAGAATAAGGATATTATATGGGCAGAGTATGAAAGAATTAGTACGAAAAAAGACCTGCATTTTAACAGAAAATTCAATACTGTAGATGATTTAAAAAAAGCTATAGAAAAGGGAAGAAAATCATATTCTGATTCTATCCGTAAGCGTCTTTCAGCACACATTGATAAAAAATTTGTAAAAACCCTGCCCGGTTATTCTGTAACTATAAATCTTGAAAGTGATATTGCTAATTATCTACGTACACGTCTGATAAATATCTTGATCTGCCGCGGGGACTCAAATGAAAGTTTAAAGCCGAAACATATCAAAAATATGGCATTAAAGATATGGATTGAGTATCTTGAAAGTTATTTAGATATTGAAGAAGAAGGATCTGAAAAAATAGAGAAAAAAACAGAATGGGAAAAACCTGATTGTTTTTATTGTAGTGAAGAACAGACAGGGAAAATTAAAAAATTACATTCTTTTGCAGAATCTATTGGAAAAGATAAAATAGAAGAGCTTATAAAAAAAGAAGAGGAAGATATTTCTGGTCACTTAGGATTTTTTGCCCGAATGCTTGACGGCGATGTGAAAATGGAAACCCGTCGCATCCTTCAGGCACAATTCAATTCTAAAGATTCCTTTCCGCGAGTTCTCATAGCTCAGAGCCAGGTCGGCAGGGAAGGGTTGAATTTACACAAAGCATGTAGAAGAATTATTCAGTTTCACTCCGAGTGGAACCCGGGAGTAATCGAACAGCAAATAGGACGAGTTGATCGGATTGAAAGTTATTGGGAAGAATTGGTTCTTGAGTATAAAGCAAATTGTAATAATGTAAAAGCTGAAAATTTTCCAAAAATTATTATCAGTCCGGTGATATTTGAAGGTACTTATGATGATTATCAGTATAAAGTTTCAAAACAGAGACGCGAAACCTTGAATGCGCATCTATATGGGGAAGTATTGAACGAAGAATCATTGTCAAAAATGCCAACGGAAGGTGATTGGGTAACAATTAGAAACGAATTAATGAAGTCAGCACCGGATTTCTCTCCGCCAAATAAAAATTAAAGAATCATTTAAGGGAACCTCTATTAAACGAAATGAGAAATAAATTGACTGTAATTATTTTTGTATAAATAGAGCTTCCTGAAAAAGTCAAAAATCTTCTACAAACGGAAATTGGATTTTTAGAAGACCGATAAAATTAAAATATCGGGGTGGCAAAAAATATCGAGTCACTTTTTTCCTTGTTTTTTTAGAATATTCTTTTTAATTCATAATGTTAACCTGGTTGAGAGTTATTTCTAAAAATACTGCCTGAAGTAGCTACGAGCCAGCCCATAAATGAATGCGGCATTTGTCATGCCATTCATACCCTATTTCCATCCTTTATCAGATCCGTTCGTGTACAAAAATTCAACAAAATCTTCTTCATAGTTCGGATCTTGTATTTCCTTTATTTTCTTCTCTTTTTCTTCTTTTGATATTTCATTTTCAAATCCCTCATACACAACATCTCTGAGCCGAAGCATCATTGGACTCCAACCCGCCTCATTTGGTTTTGCGCCTGAATAGGTATAAATATAGATATCAAGAAGTTCAATTAAACCGATACGCCATTTTGAGTTTGGATCAAAATCTATCAGCAACCTGCTTGTTTCATAAGATTCGTTTCCATCGCTATATTTTCTTGCCAAATCATCCGCTGATACATGCTATCCTTGATCAGTTGGTTTACCCCTTGATTCCCAAAGCTGATAAATCAGATTATAACCGGCAAGACTGAACGGCTCACCGGTTTTGATAAGCGTATTATTATTTCTTCGATAATAGAGAAATGCCATTTGTTTTCCCTCCTTTTTGCACTTGTCGTGTTCAAGATAAGCTGCACTTCTTGCGCAGTGAACAAGAACTTGTTGCCCCTTTCATTTTCCAACTGTTCTTATTTTGAAAATCCCCTCAGTTTCTCCACTATTCTCACCATTGCCAGTGTGTCGAGGCTGCAGTATTCAAGTAGCGCTTTTCGGATTCTTTCAAGTTCCTTGGGGTCTTCTGTTTGGCACATAGTGGAATATGCATCCATTGCCATGCCGCCGTTGCTGATTTCCATTTCATCATAGCTCAACCCAGGAACCAAAGCGGGCAGTACAAATTTGATTGAATAGGAACCGTTCATTTGCCAGAGATAGCAGTCTTTACTTCTGAAGGGCGCCATCAGGTCTCTCATGTTGCTGATAATATTTTCGATCCTGTTGCTATATTCGGGAAACCATGCCGCCATACTTTCCAATATTTTTATCTCGAAAGACATGTTGTAAGCGAGAACACAGGCATTATCCGGGATTTCATTTATAAGCTTTTCTGTTAGTTCTTTTCTCTGGTCACAATTGGGAGAAGTAAGAAACTCGTGGTGTTTCAGTTTCACTTCCTTCCTTTTCAGATAATGCAGGGAATACTGGAAGGGAATTTGCTGATATGGTCTTGTTCCATCAAAGAGCGGTATGGGTAACGTAAAAGTTTCAAAATCAAGAAAATAAAGAGGATACCAGAGCGATTTAAGAAAATCCCGTATATTGTCTTTAATTATGTGATTTTTCTTTTTTAGCGTTCCCTTTACCTGAATGCCCTGTTTAAAGTTTAACA
>JAUXIJ010000007.1 GCA_030621085.1 Candidatus Cloacimonadota bacterium
AATCGGCAACCCGTGACTTTGATTTGTTCGTCTTTTATCATCTTACTAATCGCATCAGGATATTGAGGATACTCAAATCCAATGCTCATGGCAAGATGACGTGGCACGCCGCCGTTATATGCAATCAGCGCTATAAAACTTTGAATCAGCCTTCAGTGGCCTTGCAAATAGTATAATTTATGAAAAAAGAAAGAATAATTTTAAGAAGTCAAAATGTTTCAAATGATTTGTTATCTTCATTTGGACAGAATATAAAAGAGACCAGATTAACTTCATATTTGGGCTATTTGTTTTCATTAGATATTACTGAATTAAATTTTTATTTTGGAATTGATAATCCTATTCAAAATATTTTTATTGAAAAGTATCTTGAAACACAGCGTTCAGACATAATTATTAGTACAATAAAAAAACATATTATTATCGAAGCAAAAATTAATAATTCTGACACATCAAATCAATTGTCTAAGCAACTTAGTGAGTATAAAAAAAAAATTAAAGGTAAAATTGAATTAATATCGTTAACAAGAAATAATAGAACTTTCAAAAATAATAAAATAAAGAGCAAATCATGGAATGAAATATATGATTGCTTAACATCTACTAAATTTAAAACCGCAAAACAAAGAATTTTATGTGAGGAATTTATGAAACATTTAAGCAATTCTGGTCTTGTAACTGTCCCTGAAAAAGAAGTATATGCAAGAGATGTCAATAAAGAACCTTATCTCTCATTATTTATTAAAGGTCATCTTTATTTCTGTAAATATAACGAAAATATTTATAAATGTTCATATTTTGCACCATATTTTGGAAATCAAATATCAATTATTTCACCTGGTGTCAAAGAAGGTATGAGTTATATAGCACAAATATATAATCACTTGGAAGTAAATAGTTATAGTGATCTTAAACAAGCAATAATTAAGCACATAAAAAAGAAGAAATTAAAAAGTATAATCCCTAATCTTGATGAAAAGCTAAAAGAAATAAAATCGGACTCAAAATATGATGAAAAACAACCTCATACATTATTATTACTTAACAAACCTAGATTGCTATTTAATCCTCCAATTGATAAAAAGTCATTACAGGATGGTACTGGATGGTTAAGTAAAAATTATTATGAATTTGAAGAATTATTTAAATCAGCAGGTATATAATTGTACAAGATTAACATCCGTGTTTCGCTTGAAAGAAACTTTTTATATATTGCGCTTACTGCGTATAACACAGCATATACGTTGTGGGCAATTGTCCCACCTTCTGTGAGAATGATTCTTAGTGTAAAGAACCACCATCCGTGGCGGTAATATTTATTAACACTAAAAACTCTAGGAATTTTAAAGAATTAAATTTGGAGTATCAAGATTAAATTGAAACCTTCAAGAAATGCTTTGTTTGGCTATTCATATCAAAAGAATGTAACACTATTTCTTTTAACAAAGATGGATGTAGAACGAGAAATTGAAAAGATTGAAATTGAGACAGATGTTAACCATAATTTTGATGATGCGAAAATAACTATAAATAATGAAGAAATATATTGTCAAATGAAGGATTACAATGATGTATCATTGAAAGATTTAAGAATTGATAAAAAAAGTGTCTTTATAAAAAGCAATAGACATGTGCTTTCGAAAGGTACCAATATTCTTTTTTTCAAAAACATTGAAATCATTAATAGCTCAGAGATACTTGGCATACCGGCTCAAAAAGAAGGAAATGTTTATATTGTATCATTATCACGCATAGATATTTCAGATAAAATAGAAGTAATTTATATCCGTAATGAAAAAAGAATAAATAAAATTTCTCGATTTTTTGAAAATTGTTTTGATAAACGGAAAATAATAATTCATAGGAAAGATCTTCCTCCTATCGATATTTTTAGTACTGAGCTATTAGAACCAACTATCAATACGGGGAAGTATCATCTTGAAATTGAGAATCTATTACTAATAGAAGGGAAACCTGGGATAGGGAAAAGTCATTTAGTAAATATCCTACAAGATGAATATAAAAATAACTTATTATACCGTTTTTGGGTTTCAAACCAAGATAGGGACAATAAAGAACGTTTAATATATGATAATTTCATTTCGAATATATCTAAAGAAATATTCCGTGATTTTGTTTATCGTTCAGATGAAGAAATTATTCAAAAGCTATGTGATGATGAAAAAATGGTTATTATTGATGGATTTGATCATATCGAAAACTATAATAATGAAGAACTTGAAAGATATATTATATTTATAGAAAAAATGAAAGATAAATGTAAAACTATAGTGCTGTCACGTCCTTTAAAGAGTCAACTGAAATGGACGAAACAAATACTTGAAAATTGGACGAAAGACCAAACTTATAAAGTGTTAGATGAATTATATCATATTACACACTATAGCATCCGAAAAAAGATATTCAATTTAACAATGGGATATCCAATTTTAGTACGGTATATTGCTGAACATTTTAAAATATTTAAAAATCTACCCAAATTGAGTCAGTTAGAAGGTATTGAGGATTATTATGAAAAACTTTTAGAAAAGGTGAATACAAAAAGCGCTCTTTCTTTATTTATATCATTACGTTCATTTATTATGAAATCTGAGATCCAAGAATTTTTGGAGGATGAATTTGTTCGCGTTGTTGAAGAATTTATTACTTCTCATCCTTATTTATTTGAGATTAGATTAAATAGAATAACAATATTCCATGATAGCTTTAATACCTTTTTAAGAAATCAAGGCATTGATAATTCTAAAAGGATAATCAAAGTAAATCAAATAGTATTTCAATCCATAATGAATGAAGAGAAGAGATATTTATCGCGGTTTTCTTATTTTGATTTTGAACACGATATGAAGTTGAACATAATAAAAAAGTATACATCTATGGATGTTTTTAAAATAATCGCAAAAGATGCATTGGATTTCGAAGCAATACGTTCATTTTACTTTCAGATAAGAGAATCTTTGAATGAATTACACCCTGATGAATTAGAAGTGAGTAATTATTATAATCTTGCACTAATTATAAATATCTTGAACAGGGATCATGTTTCCTATATAAATAGCTTTTTATATATTTATGTTAATAGTTTATTATTAAATGGATTTAATGAAGAAGATGTTACAAGTTCAGAGTACTTGTTCGCAATGCTCTATTATATAAGATGCAATGATATGTCAATGTTGCATAATGTAACACGAAATAATCATTACAGTACGAATAATTATTATAAAAAGCTTAAGACTGATACTCGATATGAAGATCATTATTTTCAGATTCATCAAAATCCGATTGAATTAACTCAAGAGATCAGTGATATTTTTAGCAATAAAATTAATTATAAATCCCAAGACTTGATAACCCATATTCTGGTAAATGTTTATCTTCATGGAACTGAAATTAGTGAATTCATCCCATTTCATAGAGCTATAGTAAAATATATCGAATCTGATAAAATGGAAGGTATCTTAGAATTAAAGAAAATTTTATATAGACACGATATTTCATCACACGTAGGAAGTATTTTAATTGCAAAAGCATACAATGTAATTAAATCTTTGGGGGAATGTGATCAATCTAACGAATACCGTAAATTGAGTTTACATGATTACATTCTAAAATACAGCCATATTGGATCATTCAAAATGTGGGTTGAAGTATTAAATTATATACGTTTATCAATGCATGAAAAGAGAGAAATTGATTTATCAAGTATTGGTTTATTTTGGTCGATGTATCATGAAAGAAAAGATTATTCTGTTGTTAATATGGATGTTGCTCTAACAGCATTTGAAGAAAAAAATCTTATTAGTGAAGAAGAATCATGCAAATTAATAGTATATACGCAGAGTATATCAGAAAAGGGTATTAGATACTTGTTTAATAGCTATATTGAACTTCATTCTCCAGATATTATTTCTACTATTATTGAAAATTTTGAAATGAATGATTTACAAATAAAATGGTTTGACTTACCAACACGATATATTGATTTTTTTCCACACAATCTATTTAATTATGCAATAGACGAGTTATTAAGATATAACTCATACTCTCGAAGTATAAGTTTTAGAGATATTGAGAATTGTCTTCACTCTAACAAATGGGAAGAGATTGTCCAAATTTTTAAAACGGTAGGATTTACTATTACTTCATCTGACTCACACCCTTTAATTGATGAATTAAAAAAATATGATATTATCTTAAAGATAGGACATAATAAAGATGATGACTCAAAATATAAAAAGGATAGTAATGAAAGATATAACCAAGGTATTGTAGATTCCGATGATATCGAATTTATTAAAGAGAGAAATATCTCAATAAAAGAGATTTCCGGTTACACTGATGGTAATTACTCTGTTTTATCGGATTTATATATTTATAAAATATATGAAAAAGAAGATGTGAGAAAAAATATCCATACTATTTTATATAATGCAATCCTGGGTAAAATTAGAAATATAAATATGTTTAGTAATTTATACTACTTTGTTGGAAATCTGCCAAGATTTTTAATTAATTATAGTATAAATGAGAACTTCAATGAGCTGTTTAATAGCTTCATGAGTTTTTTGGAAATATCTTTGCTAACAGAAAAAGAAAAAAATTAAACTATTATGATGGAAAAGGTATAATATATAATTTATTATAAAATAATATAATTTATCTGCAAAAGCAGGGCTCAGATAAGTTCTGCTTTTTTAAGTGTAAAAGGCTTAACCTATTTTGTTGTCTAAACGTTCAAGGAGTAACTAGCATTTCTAAACATTAATCCAAAGTTGTAATATTTTTCTTTAGTGGAATCTTTCGAATCCGTAACAAGCGTGAACATTAACCAATATTTTTCTTGTGACAAGAATCGGCTATAGCTTTCTCAACGGCTTTTTAACCCTTCATAAGTGATTCAAAATAAGCTGGAACCTTTGTTGAAAAGGTCATTTTCTCTTTTGAAAACGGATGAATTATCGTAATGGAAGCTGCATGAAGCGTAAGCCTTTTAATGCCCTTTTCCTTTACTCCATACTTCTTGTCGCCAGCCACAGGACAGCCTTTGTCCGCAAGATGGACCCGGATCTGATTTTTCCTGCCTGTAAGCAGGTCTATTTCCAGAAGACTGTACTTTGAAGATTCTCTCAGAACTTTATAGCCGGTTTTAGCAAGCTTCCCTTTTTGGGGGTCAGCAACGGAATACATTCTATGAACACTGTTTTCTGCCAGGTAGGAAGTAATTACACCCTCCTTATCCGGCATTGTTCCATGTACCAGGGCATAATACTTTTTTTCAAATCCCTGCCACTCTTCCTGGAGAAAACGCTTAGCTTTCTCATTCTTGGCAAACACGATAACACCGGAAGTATCTCTATCCAGACGATGCACGATAAATACCCGGCTTCTTGATTTCTGATTCCCTTTACGCACGTATTCATTCAAGAGATAATAAGCTGTATTGTCTCTTACTTTCTCATTACTTACTGTCAAAAGACCGCTCACCTTATCCACAACCAGGATATCCCGATCTTCGTAAAGAATCGAAAGCCCTCTCGGCTGATATCTTTTGGGTGGTCTTTTAAATTGTTTCTGATTTTCCTGGATAATGTTTACCTTAACCTTCAGTACCTGGTTGGGCAAATATCTCTTGGATAGATTCTTTATTTAGAGTTATAAGCGTGAAGACACCGAGGACTGTGCCAAAAGGCATGAACATACATTCAATTCCTGCAACGACCATGCAAAAAACTCTGTTTTTACACTTTTTCAGTTTTTCCCCGGCAACGATCATACACACTGCAATACTCAAGCCCAGCACAATGAACACTGCTCCCAAGATCACAAAAAACCATCCAATGAAAGGGGGTGGTTCGATACCATTGCTCTCATTAAAGAATTTCCCGGAAACCATGGACAGACCTATGATCACATGTATAATCGGCAGGCATGAGAACAAGGCTGTGATTCCACCGACTATGTAGTGAAACATCGATAACAGGTCCAGATGCCTAATGTCTTCATTATTCATAATACAGTCCTTTATTCACTTTTTATCTTATTACATAAAAGTTATTTATAAATTCAAAAGTCAAGTGTATTAATATTATTCATCGTGAAAGTATAGAAAATTATTTTAGTTTGAAATGCGTTCCTTTTTCTTAAAATCGGCATAATATAAATTGCGTTAAGAAATTGGTAATAAGTAAGCGTTAGGAAAAATCTTCTGTTTGAGTAGTTTTCTAATTTCTTTCATAGATTCTACTTAGAAAACAACGAGTTAAGATTTTTTAGTGGCTTTTACTAATTTTAGTAATTTATATTATGCCGGGAGTTTTTCTTTGTTTCGTTTCTTTTGTCGGTACAAAAGAAATGAAGATTAATGCTTACTAGCCTCTGGTTTGAAAATCCTTTTTATTATTCTTCAAAATGAAAAGAATACAATGACTTTGAAATTTTTTCAGTGAATGCCAAATTATTGAAAATAATTGACATTATATAATGAAACTGTGTCCGGTAGATACTGGATTAAGACGACAAAAAACACTCTATTAGCAAAACCCATTTCAATCATAGATAATTGATAATAATAAAGAGAAGATAATCCAATTTGACGTTTATTGGTAGATTATTTGTTAGCTTTTTACGTTTTTAGGGAGGTAATGTTTTTATTTCTTTGTTTCTTTCCGCATGGATTTTCTTACGGAAAAATATTCAGTTAAATTTCCGTAAAAATATCTTTACGGAAAAATAACTCCTGATTTTATTGTTCCCAATATTGAATTGGAGTGATAATGAATTTAGATAAATTTATATCGGGAACTTATAAGCAACAATATAAATATGAGTGTTTTTACCCTAACATGATTAATCAAAACTGGTGTTGGGATAATCCCCAATTAAATGTTTTGATTGAAAATGCTGTTCGTAAATTGGGTGAGTTAAATGCATATTCCTTAATAGTACCTAATGTTGATCTGTTTATTAAAATGCATATATTAAAAGAAGCCAACACATCAAGCAGAATTGAAGGTACAAGGACAGAAATTAATGAAGCTTTAATGCAGCAAAAAGATATAAACCCTGAAAAAAGAGACGACTGGCAAGAGGTTCAAAATTATGTAAAAGCGATGAATTTTGCGATTCAGCAACTTGATAAATTACCTTTATCCAACAGGCTTCTAAAAATGACTCATAAGATCTTACTTGAAAATTCAAGAGGAAAACATAAACATCCAGGAGAATTCCGTAAAAGTCAAAACTGGATCGGTGGATCAAATTTAACTGATGCAGTATTTATACCACCTCATCATGATGATATTGCTGAATTAATGTCTGATCTTGAGAATTTCTGGCATAATGAAGATTTACATGTCCCTCATTTGATTAAAATTGCCTTGAGTCATTACCAGTTTGAGACTATTCATCCATTTCTTGATGGTAATGGTCGTATCGGTCGTCTTCTGATCACACTTTTTCTTGTTAACTTCAGATTACTAACAAAACCAATTCTTTATTTATCTGATTATTTTGAGACTCATCGATCTTCTTACTTCGATGCTTTATCAAGAGTCAGAGAGTCAAACGACATGATTCATTGGATCAAATTTTTTCTTAATGCTGTGATTCATACTTCTGATAAAGGTAAAAAAACTTTTGAAGACATATTAAAATTACGTAATAAGACAGATGCATTTATTTTCAAATCCGGTCGAGCTTCTAATAATCTAAAATCGATTATTGATCAGTTTTATATAAAACCAGTTATGACTATAAAAGAGATTTCTTCTGTAACAAATTTATCTGACCGAACAACTAGAAATTTAATAATTGAATTACTTAATAGGAATATTATTGATGAATCTACTGGAAATCGAAGAAATCGAATTTTTGAATTCAAGAAATATTTAGATTTGTTTAAAGTTAAAGGCTGATTGAATTCTGCTAACAAATGTGCCAGCCTTAAGTGAGAAGAAATCTGAAAGAACGACGGACAAGTAAAACATAATGGACAGTTTGTAAAAAGGATATAATTTCATGAAATAAATTCATCTGCAAAAGCAGGATTCAGATGAGTTCCGCTTTCTTAATTGTTGAAAAATAATTGACATCATTTAATAATACGAAAAAAATCGTTCGGTGTAAGTATAGAAGGTGCGACTTACTATGAAGTCTAAACGTTCAGGGAGTAACTAACGTTTCTAAACATTGATCCAAAGTTGAATAATAAGGGTTTTTCTTTATTATTTATAGAGTGTTTTTGTCATCCTGAGAAATTCTACTTGCTGTTACCTATGAAGGATCTCCACTTATAATGAGATTCTTCCGTCTTCGCCAAGCTACGACGTGACAGGTCGTGAGAAAATTCGTCGAAGATTTCCTCAGAAAGACAGAATTTTTTCATTATGCTAAACCCTTTTATCATGTTTAAGAAGAAGGATGTGTTATGGATAACGTAATTGGAAAAAGAGTCAGGCGCGTTGACGGCTACGAAAAAGTTACCGGCAAAGCAATTTATGGTGACGACCTCAAATTTCCGGGTATGCTCTACGGAGCGGTTCGCTACACAGATATTCCCGCCGGAAAGATCACCAAGCTCGATGTTTCTTATGCAAATAAAATGCCCGGTGTAAAAGCGATTGGATTGTACAAAGATGTTCCCGGAGAAAAGAAAGTCGGACCTATCCGCAGGGATTACCTTCCAATTGTAAATGACGAAGTTTTTTTTGCGGGAGATGTGATAGCAGTAGTAGTTGCCTTCACAAAAGAACAGGCTTATGCGGCTGTGGATAAAATTGTGGTTGAGTATGAACCCATCGAACCCCTTACAGATATTGAAGAAGCTGTAAAACCCGATGCCCGTTTGATCCACCCGGAATACAAAAGTAATGTAGTGAACCATTATCCACTTATTAAAGGTGATGTGGAAAAAGGTTTTGCCGAATCCGACCGCGTGATCGAAAGGAAATACCGCACGGGATTTGTTGAACATGCCTACATCGAACCTGAATCTGTAACAGTTGTACCGGATCATACTACAAAAGGATATAAGGTTTATGGTTCTATTCAAAATTCATTTACCACTCGCAGGGTAGTTGCCATTTTCATGGGATTGAAACTAAATCAGGTAAATGTATTCGGTTCAACCCTGGGAGGTTCTTTTGGTGGTAAAGATGATATAATTAATAACATTGCCTGCCGGGCTGCCTTGCTTTCCAAACTAACCGGAAAGCCTGTAAAAATAACCTATACTCGTGAAGATTCTCTCAAAGAAAGTTATAAACGCCATCCCTATATAATGAACTATAAAGTTGGTTTTAATAACAATGGTAAATTGAAGGCAATGAAGATAAACATCCTGGCAGACAGCGGAGCATATTCTTCGCAAACTTTTTTTGTAACCTGGCGCTCGGTGGTTCAAGCAACAGGACCCTATGAGATCGAAAATGTTCTTACAGACATAAAAGGAGTTTATACAAATAATACATACACTGCGGCATTCAGGGGATTCGGTTCACCGCAGGTTATTTTTGCCCAGGAATCCCTGATAGATGAAATTGCAGATATTTGCGGGATAACACCTTTGGAAATCCGCAAAATAAATGGATTCAAACAGGGAAGCATCACTGCCAGCGGTCAGAAATTATCGGAACATAAAGTATCTTTGCACCAGGTTATCAGGGAAGCTGTAGAAAAAAGTAATTATAAAGAAAAATACGAACAATATAAAAAAGCGAATGCTGTAAGCAGAAGATACAAATATGGTATCGGGTTATCTTGCAGTTATCGTGGCTGCTCGCTGGGTGCCGAAGGTACGGATGCATCCTCTGCCATTGTTTCAGTTCAGGCAGATGGAAGTGTAATCGTATTCACCGGAGTTAACGAAAATGGTCAGGGACTTCGCACCACATTCTGCCAGGTAACATCTGAAGTGCTGGGAGTTCCGCTCGCTGATATTACGTTCCTGGAACCTCAGACTTCCACTATTACAGATGGTGGTCCCACAGTTGCTTCCCGCGGTACGATCGTTGGTGGTAATGCCACCATTCAGGCTGCTAACATCGTGAAAGAAAGAATTTTTGAAATTATAAAAGATGACCTCAAGGTTTCTAAATTGGAAGAAACCGAATGGAAAAATGGATATATTTATCGCAAAGTCAGGAATCCGAAAATAGAACCTGTAAAATTCTCTGAGGCAGCAGAAAAAGCATATTGGGCAGGAATTAATCTTTCAGCTTACGGCTGGTTTAAGTGTCCCGATGTAAACTGGGATGAAGAGACAGGACAGGGCAATGCTTACTTTACTTATGTTTACGGCTGCCAGATCGTGGAAACACGCATCGATACGCATACAGGGAAGATCGAGGTGAAGAAGATAACCGCTGCTCACGATGTGGGAAAAGTTATAAATCAATTGGGTGCGGAAGGACAGGTTTACGGCGGTGTAACGCAGGGAATGGGTTACGGAATATTGGAAGATTTTAATATTCAGAACGGCGAAGTCAAATCGTTGAACCTGGATGAGTATCTAATCCCCACCATTAAAGACATCAAAGAGATCGAACCTATCCTGATCGAAAATCCCGATATTTACGGACCATTCGGAGCAAAAGGTATAGGTGAGCCCACTCTGGAACTTACCTCAGCAGCTATTAATAATTCACTAAGTTTTGCTCTTGGAAAGCGTTCCTACCAGATTCCCCTAACTCTGGAACAGACATTCCTGGGAAAAAACCTGCGTAAGCCTGCCCGTCAAAGCGAAGTGGTACATGCTTCAAATAAGAAAAAGAAGATCACTCCCCGTTTAAGTAACATTAAAACATCCTCACCACCAAGTCTGAAAAAAGCTCTGCAAAAATTAGCAGATGGAAAATTCAAACTTCTTGCCGGGGGAACTGATGTTATTGTTCAGGCACGTCATAAAACCGAACCTTTGGATTTGTTAAATATTTTCTCTCTTCCCGAATTGAAAGGTATCAAAGAAACAGGTGATAAAATAACTGTCAGTGCAGCTACTACTTTCACGGAAATAATTAATAACGATGTTATCAAGCGTGAATTCCCACTTTTAGTAAAAGCCTGTTCACAGATAGGTTCCACTCAGATAAGAAATCGGGCAACCATTGGTGGTAACATCGTGAATGCCGCTCCCTGTGCCGATTCCGTTCCTCCTTTGATAGTTTATCAAGCCAACCTGCATTTACGTTCTATGAATGGAGAACGGAACGTTCCAATTTCTGAATTTATTAAGAAACATTATAAAACTATCATCCAACCTGATGAAATCCTGACTGCGATCACAATTCCCAAGCTTGCTGATAAAAAATATTATCATAGTTATTATCAACTCGGCAGAAGGAATGCTGTTAATATTACCAGGATGAGTATCAGTGCGATGTTGAGTTTTGATGACAACGATACGATAGATGAATGTTATATTGTTGATGGTTCGCTTTTCAACAAATCACAGAGAATTACTGCTGTTGAGGATGCTTTAATTGGAAAGCCTTTGAATGAACAAACGATAAGTGCTGCTGAAAAACCATTAGAAAAAAAAATCGAGAAAGAGATCGGTGGACGCTGGTCTGCTGAATATAAGAAACCCGTTTTTATTAATCTCTTTAAAGATGCGTTAATTGATATTCTCAAACAGAAGAATGAGGGTTAAAATTATGATAAATCTTAAATTCAATGTAAACGGAAAGAATGTTGAAATAACTGTGGATGATTCTCTGCGGCTTCTGGATATTTTGCGAGACGAACTGGGCTTGACCGGAACTAAAGAAGGATGTGCTATAGGTGAATGCGGTGCTTGTACGGTTATCATGAACGGGGAAGCTGTGAATTCCTGTATGATCTTAGCTGAACAGGTTCAAAATGCAAAAGTGGAAACAGTTGAGAATCTGGAGAAGAATGAAGTTCTCTCTAAATTGCAGGATGCATTCCTGGATAATGGCGCAATTCAGTGCGGATTCTGCACACCCGGCATGTTGATGAGTGCTAAAGCACTTCTCAATAAAAATCCTACACCTTCCGAAGAAGAGATCAAAATCGCTCTGGAAGGAAACCTCTGCCGATGTACGGGATATATTCCAATTTTGAACTCAGTTAAAGATGCAGTTGAGAAAATTAGAAAATGAAAGAAAACCCCCTTTAATAAGCCATAGGCTTATAAATTCCCCCTTACAAAGGGGGACATAGAGATGCAGGAGAATAAGATATGAATATAATAATTCAAGGTGGATATTTAATAATTCCAAAAGAAGAAACTGTTCTTGTTGAAAAGAGAAATATCTACATAAAAAATGGAAAAGTATTTTATACTAAACCATTTGAAAAAGCAGATCGCATTATTGATGCTACCAATAAGATCATTTTCCCCGGGCTAACAAACGCACATCATCACATTTATTCCACACTTTCCAAAGGAATACCCTGCGATGTTCCGTTCAATGATTTTATAGGGAATTTAAAAAATCTCTGGTGGACTCTGGATCATTCTTTGAACAAAGAAGATATGATCCTTTCCTCTGCTATCGCCTGTAAAGATTCGATCAAACATGGTGTTACAACTATTTTTGATCATCACATTTCCGGTTATACAGAAAATGCTCTTTCCGATATGGAAGAAGTTTTTGATGCTTACGGAATTAGTGGAACACTTTGCTTTGAGCTATCTGATCGGAATGGTAACGATTTTTTCCAGAGATCATTGGATGAAAATATCCGCTTTGCCAAAGCACAAAAAGATAAATCAGTTCAGGGAATGATCGGGTTGCATGCATCATTTACACTTAGTGATGAAAGCTTGCAGAAAATTGCTGATGAATCAGAAGATTTTCCTGTTCACGTTCACGTTGCCGAAGGTGAGATCGATGGAGTTCAGTGTAAGGAAAAATATGGGAAGGGATTGATCGAGAGATTTGATAGTTTTGGATTAGTTCGTAACAATTCTCTTTATATCCATTGCAGCAACCTCACAGAGAAAGACCTTGAAATTTTGAAGAAACGTGATATCTTTATTGCCCAAGCAGTAGATTCTAATATGAATAATGGATTGAATGTAGGAAATATTTCCAACTTTATTTTAGAAGGAATTAAAACAACTGTAGGAACTGATGGAATGCATCCAAGCACAATGAAGGCATTAAAAAATTCTAATATATTCACAAAATACCTGAATAAAAATTGTGATCTTGGCTATCCAGAAATGAATGCTCTTTTCCTGAATAACTTCAAACTTAAAAAAGCATTTGGAATCCCTCTCGGAATCAGTGAAGAAGAACAAGCAGATATTGCGATCTTCGATTATGAGCCGGCTACTCCTTTCGACACAAACCAATTCATGGGTCACTTCATTTTTGGGATCACCGAATCTCGCTGCCAATATGTAATCAAGAATGATGAAATATTGCTGGATGATTATCATGTAACCAAGGATTTGTATAATGATTTGTTTGAGCGATCGGAAGAAATTTCTAAAGCAATGTTTAAGAGGTTTGAGAGCAATAAAGGAAATTATTAGCCACAAAGTCTCAAAGACACTAAGAGTACAAGGAGACTGGTGTGAAAAGAATTGTATTTATTATTTTAATGTGAACTTTGTGCCTTCGTGTCTTAGTGGCAAAATGAAGGAGAAAAAATGAGCAATATAATGGTACCAGTAAAATTTAAAAAATTATTAAACTGGATTTTAGAAGAATATAAAAATGAAAAAACAATCTTTGGAATTCACGAAGATAAATTTCACAGAAAACCAGATGATTCCACATTTACTATCTTCAGGGAAAAATGCGAAACTCCAATTGGGCCTGCTGCAGGACCACATACCCAGCAAGCTCCAAACATCGTTGCTGCCTATCTTACCGGTGGTCGCTTCTTTGAACTGAAAACCGTGCAGATAATGGATACGTTGGATATTGAAAAACCATGTATCGAAGCTACTGATGAAGGTTACAACACCGAGTGGAGTACAGAGCTTACAGTTCCACAAGCTTATGAAGAATATGTTAAAGGATGGTTTTTAATTCACGTTTTGAATAAAATATTCGGTCTTTCCAAAATGGATGAATGTTCATTTATTTTTAATATGAGTGTCGGTTACGATCTTAAGGGGATTAAATCGCCCAAGATAGATAAATTTATCGAAGAACTAAAAGATGCATCAGAAAATGAAGTTTTCCAACAATGTAAAAAGGAACTGAAAGAAGCTATCGAAGCGGGAAAGATACCAAATATTACAGATGCAGAATTCGTGGAAACGATCTCACCGAAGATTTCCAATTCCATAACTCTCTCAACCATGCACGGATGTCCTCCCGAAGATCAGGAACTTATCTGTAAATACCTCATCAGTGAAAAGAAATTACATACTTTTTTAAAAATGAATCCAACCTTGCACGGTTATAAGTATGTAAAAAATACATTCCAAAAACTTGGATACGATCATATAATTTTGAAAGAAGAATCATTTACACACGATATGCAATATGATGATGCTGTCAAAATGCTGAAAGTTCTTCTTGCCTTCGCAGATGAAAACAATGTGGAATTTGGTGTAAAACTTTCCAATACACTTGCTGTGGTTAACAAAAAAGGCATACTCCCCACAGATGAAATGTATATGAGCGGTCGGGCATTATTTCCACTCACAATCAACCTGGCAAAAAAACTTTCAGACGAATTTGGAGGTAAACTTCCTATTTCTTATGCAGGGGGCGCGAGTTTCTTTAATATCAAAGATATTTTAAAAACTGGTATTAGACCCATCACTATTGCCACCGATTTGTTGAAACCGGGTGGATATCTTCGTTTAACTCAGATCGCTGAATTATTGGATAGCTCCATGCAAGACCTTCCACCCCAAAATATTAACCAGGAGAAATTGGATTCCATAGCTGAAGATGCCCTTTCAAACGAAAAATACAAGAATGAATATAAATCTGACGCACCGATGAAGATTGATGAGAAACTTCCTGAAATTGACTGTTTTATCGCACCATGCACAATTGGATGTCCGATAAATCAAGATGTTCCGGAATACATTCGATTGATTGGTGAAAAGCGTTACCTAGAAGCTTTAGAGCTTATTGTTTCCAAAAATCCGCTTCCGTTCATAACAGGTTTCATTTGCGATCATAAATGTATGTTGAAATGCGTTCGTAACGATTATGAAGAACCTGTTCTCATCCGGGAACTCAAGCGGGTTGCTGCCGAAAACGGATACGATGATTTCCTGAAAAATTTAAAGATCAATAACGAACTAAATGGAATAAAAGTCGCTATTATTGGTGCCGGATCTGCTGGATTAGCTTCCGCTTATTTCCTGGCTCGTGAAGGTTTTGAAGTAACCATCTTTGATAAAACCGATAGACCGGGTGGAACGGTAATGCACACTATCCCGGGATTTAGAATTCCCAGTTGGGCAATAGATAACGACATCGCACTCATCAAGCGAATGGGCGTAAAATTTCAAATGAATGCTAACGCTGATTTTGATTTAGAAAAACTGAAAGCTGATGGTTTTAAATATATTAATCTGGCTATCGGTGCTTGGAAATCCCGAATGCTTCCAATGGAAGGTGATACTTCCAAAGTTTATGGAGCTATCAAATTCCTGCAGGATTGGAATAAAGATAAAAATGCTCTTGACCTTGGCAAAAACGTTGCCGTTGTGGGAGGTGGAAACAGTGCAATGGATAGCGCTCGCGCTGCTAAAAGAACGCCCGGTGTGAACAATGTTTATATCATCTACCGTCGCACGATCAAAGAAATGCCGGCTGATCGTGAGGAACTTGATAATGCCATTAAAGATGGAATTATTTTCAAAGAACTGATAAATCCTGTTTCACTGAATAATGACATCCTGAAATGTCAGGTTATGGAACTGGGTGAGCCTGATGAAAGCGGTAGAAAGCGTCCGCTTCCTGTAGAGGGTAAATTTGTAGAACTGGAAATCGATACTGTTCTTTCTGCTATCGGTGAAATGGTGGATTACGATATTTTGAAGAAGAATGGGATTAAAATCGATGAGCGAAAAAACATTGTAGTTAATGAATTTGGTGAAACCAGCATAAAAAACGTATTCATCGGTGGTGATGCTCTGCGAGGTCCTTCAACCGTTGTAGAAGCAATTGCAGACGGACAGAAGATTACTAACTCTATCCTTGAGAAGGAAGGAATTGATCCGAAAAGAGTTGAACCGGAAAATTACAAATTCGATAATAAAATAAGAAAACAAGATATTCGTAACAAGAAAGGCATTATTAATCCAACCGTAGAAGTCTTATCCACTAACGAAGAAATCTCTGCTGAAACAAACCGCTGTCTGGAATGTAATTTTATTTGCAATAAATGCGTGGAAGTTTGTCCGAATCGTGCCAATATTGCCATCAAAGTTCCCGGATTCAAAAATGTAAATCAAATCCTGCACCTAGATGGACTCTGTAATGAATGCGGGAATTGCGAAACATTCTGCCCTTACGATGGTGCTCCTTACAAAGATAAATTTACGCTTTTCTGGAAAGAAGAAGATATGGCTGTAAATAAGAATAATGGCTTCCTTGTGACAGATAACAAAATAAAATTACGGTATAATTCCAATTTGTACGATTTGCTTATTAACGATGAAAAGATAACATTCAGCGATTCTGAATCTGACATCCCGGAAGAAATGCAAAACATGGTTGACATAATTTATGCTGTTTTAAGAAATTACTCATATCTAATACAAAATTAAGGAGGTACGGATATGAACAACAACTTAAATGTTGATTTCATGCTAATTCGCATCTATAAAATGCGCCGATTATCCTGTATCTTCTTATACAATAATCAATAATACAATCGCTACTTTTTTTACTCGAAGTTTAAAAAATTAATTAAACAAATAAAAAATATTTGGAGGAAAATATGCGTACGAACAAATTTTTAGGAAGGGACTGGCTCAGTCCTGAAATCGATTATACAAAAGAAGAATGGGAATCTTTATTGCGGCTGGCGGAAGAGCTGAAAACACGTTATGCGATGAATGAAGATACATCCCACATCCTGAAAAGAAAAACACTTTACACGATGTTTTTCAACAGTTCACTTCGAACCAGAAGCACTTTTGCAGCCGGCATTCAACAGCTTGGTGGTTTTCATGTGGATTTGGAACCGGGAAAAACTTACACTCCCGCTCGCAAAGGATTTGAAGTTCCATATAAAACCGAAAGAATTTGTGATGTTGCCCAGGTTCTCAGCAGAACAGGAGATGCTCTGGCAATAAGAATGTATGGAGCACCTTCACAATGGATCTATGGATTTGCACATGAAACAATGAAGGAATTCGCACATTATTCCGATATTCCTATCATCAATATGGAATGCGATGTTTATCATCCCTGCCAGGCTCTTGCAGATATGCTGACCATCAAAGAGAAATTCGGTGGATTTAAGAAGAAGAAATTTGTAATAAGCTGGGCTTACTCGGGTTCAACATCTAAGCCGTTTGCAGTTCCGCAGAGTCTTGCTCTTGCTCCTTCCCTATTGGGAATGGATGTGGTTCTTGCCCGACCTAAAGGATTTGAACTCGATCCAAAAGTTACCGCCAAATGCCATGAATACGCTGCTCAAAATGGCAGTACTTTTGAAGAAACCGATGATATGGAAGCTGCCTTTGAAGGTGCTCATGTGGTTTATCCAAAATCCTGGGGTGCTCTTCCCTTCTTTGCCGAAATGGGTGAAAATGGCAAAAAGATCAAAGAAGAAAACCTGGATGGCATGAAAGATCTTTTTGAAAAAAATAAACATTGGATCTGCGATGAAAAGAAAATGAAACTGACCGATAAGAATGGAATTTATATGCATTGCCTTCCTGCAGATAGAGACATGGAGGTTACAGATGCCGTTATCGATGGTCCGCAAAGTGTAGTTTATGATGAAGCGGAAAACCGTCTTCATGCTCAAAAAGCAATTATGACCTTGCTTATGGGTGGAAGGTTGTAAATTTAAAATTAAAAAATTAAAAATGGAAAACGAAAAATGAAATGTGATGATATTTCTCGTAGGTTTGTCGAACTAGCAGTTCGAGTAATTAAATTAGTGAGAGCTTTACCAAAAGATTTTGTTGGAAAACATATCGGTAATCAATTGCTTAAAGCTGGAACTTCTGGTGGTGCAAATTACGAAGAAGCAAGAGGTGCCGAAAGCAATGCTGATTTTATTCATAAACTTAAAATAGTTCTCAAAGAATTAAGAGAATCTATTTTCTGGTTAAATGTAATTGAAAAAGCTGAATTAATTCCTGCTCATAAACTTAAAAACATACTTCAAGAATTTGAAGAACTGGCAAATATCATTTCTCAATCAATCATCACCACACAAAAGAAATTGAAAAATAAAAAATGAGAAATAGAATATTACAAAGCAAAATGATTCTGATTGAGAAAAATATCTTTATTGGTAATTCTCATTTTGAGTTTTGTGTTTTCTATTTTATATTTCGATAGGAGAAAAAATGCAAATAAATATGAAAGGTAAAGACATAATCTGCACACAGGAACTTTCGGTGCAAGAAATTAATGCTCTGCTGAAACTAGCCAAAGAGATGAAAGCAGACCGTTATGGAAATAAATACAATCAACTTATAAAAGATCAGACTTTCCTGATGTTCTTTTTTAACCCATCACTACGAACCAGGATCTCTTTTGAATCGGCAGCTACGGAACTCGGTGGACATGCGCAATTCCTGGAGCCCAAAACCATGCGCTTGAAAAAAACCAGCGGTGGTGTGGAAGTACAGGCAGGAGAAACGATAGAAGATGCAGCAAAAGTTCTGGCGAGATATGCTTGCGGAATGGGAATAAGGATTCTGGAAACTTCCGTGGAAAATTATGGCGATGGTAATGCTCTTTTGCGTGAATATGCCAAATGGATGAATGTTCCCATCATTAATATGGCAGATGATAAATATCACCCCTGCCAGGGACTTTCCGATGTAATGGGAATGCAGGAACATAAAGGTGATTTGAAAGGCAAAACTATTCTCATGACCTGGGCTCATGGATCACTCGCTCGTTCCTATTGCTCTGTTCATGAGAATCTACTTATTACTTCACGTTTGGGTATGAATGTAAAACTTGCTTATCCAAAAGGCTATGATCTTCCTGAAGAAGAAATAGCAAAAGTAAGGGCTAATTGCCAGACTAACGGCACAAAATTTGAAATAATCAATGATCCAAATGAAGGTTATACAGATGATGTAGAATTTGTATATTCCCGTAACTGGTTTGGACCTGATTTTTACCAGATCAGAAAAGAAGCTGAAATTGCCCGTGCCAGCAAAATGACAGATTGGATCTGCAATCAGGAAAGAATGGATCGCACAAATAATGCTTTATACATTCATCCTATGCCAGTCGATCGCGGTAAAGAAGTAACTGATGAAGTAGCCAGCGGACCAAATTCGATCATCGTAGATATTGCAGAGAACAGACTTCATACACAAAAAGCTATCATGGCAATGACCATTGCCGGAATGAAAGTAGAGATTTAAAATTCGGAGGAAAAACAAATGTCAAAATTAGCAGTTTTAGCGATCGGGGGTAATTCCCTGATCAAAGATAAAAGCCATCAAACTGTTGATGACCAGTATGATTGCATTAAAGAGACAGCTCAACATATCGTGAAATTGATCGAGCAGGATATTCAAGTTATTGTAACGCATGGAAATGGACCGCAGGTTGGTTTCATTCTTCTTCGTTCAGAAATTTCAAAAGATCAGCTTCACGATGTTCCACTTCCATCAGCAGGAGCTGATACACAAGGTGCAATCGGTTACCAGATACAGCAGGCTGCAGGAAATATTCTAAAGAAAAAAAGTATCAATAAAGGTGTGGCTACTGTAGTAACTCAGGTTTTAGTCGATAAGAATGATGAAGCTTTTCATTCGCCCGCAAAACCAATCGGTCCTTTCCTGAGCAAAGAAGAAGCTGAGGATAAAAAGCAGCAATATGATTGGGATATCGTTGAGGATGCAGGACGTGGTTATCGACGTGTGGTGGCATCCCCAATTCCAATTAAGATTATAGAGCAGGATGCCATCGATTGTTTAATCAAGAATGATTTTATAGTTATTGCTGTTGGCGGTGGTGGGATTCCTGTTATCGAAGATGAAAAAGGAAATTTGAGCGGTGTTTCTGCCGTGATCGATAAAGATAGAGCTTCATCTCTGCTGGCAAAAAATCTGAAAGCAGATTATCTAATTATTTCCACTGCTGTAGAACGGGTATATCTTAATTTCGGAAAGGAAAACGAAGAAGCCATTTCCAGCATGACACTGGCTGAAGCAAAACAATATTGTATTGAAGGACATTTCATGAAAGGAAGTATGCTGCCTAAGATCGAATCTGCTATTGAATTCCTGGAAGGCGGCGGGAAGGAAGTGATAATCACTACTCCTGAATTCATTGCTAATGCAGTTGCCGGTAAAGCCGGAACGAGGATTGTGAGGTAATTATGAAAACAAAAGAACAAATATTAGAAAATACAATCAAGCGATGTAGAGAAAAACACATTATCATTCCAACCTATAAACAGATGCGAAACCCGGAATTGATCCCGGAAAAAATCAGGGCAAAACTGAAAAACATCGGTTTATGGGATTTGAATTCACTGAATATGTTCAGAATAACCTGGAAGAATGAACCGGTTAAATTCGGTGGAGGTTTTGGTGGAGTCAACTATATCGAACTACCAAAAGAGATTACCGGAGTTAATGCACGCATTTTAATGTTGATCGGGAAATTCTTCCCAACAGGTTCTCATAAAGTGGGAGCTACATTTGGACCGCTTGTAGAAAAACTGGTAAGCGGTGAATTTGATCCAACCACACAAAAAGCACTCTGGCCTTCCACAGGTAATTACTGCCGCGGTGGAGCTTATGATTCTTACTTGCTGGGATGTCATTCAATTGCAATTCTACCTGAAGAAATGAGCCAGGAAAGATTCGACTGGCTTCATGAGATCGGAGCAGAAGTTTATGCTACTCCCGGTTGTGAAAGCAATGTAAAAGAAATTTACGATAAAGCTAAAGAATTATGTCATGCCAGGCAGGATGAGATCGTAAACCTTAACCAGTTCAGTGAAATTGGAAACGCACTCTGGCACTATGCTGTCACCGGTCCTGCTATGGAAGAAGTTTTCGATCTTGAGAAAAAAGGCGAACAGAGATTTAGCGCACTATTCCTCACTCAAGGTTCAGCCGGAACACTTGGTTGTGCCGAATATTTAAGAAAGAAATATCCTACTTTCAAAGTTTGTGCTGGTGAAGCACTGCAATGTCCCACTCTTCTTTATAACGGTTATGGTGGTCATCGCATCGAAGGTATTGGTGACAAACATGTTCCCTGGATACATAATATTAAGAATATGGATATGGTTGCAGGCATCGATGATGAACCTAATATGCATATCATGAGGCTTTTCAATGAACCAGAAGGAAAAAAATTACTCATAGAGAAAGGTGTTGATCCACAGCTTTTGGAAAAACTCGATTTGCTGGGAATATCATCCATCGCTAACCTGATGGGTGCAATTAAAATGGCAAAATATTACGAAATGAATGAAAATGACATCATCTTCACAGTTGCTACAGATTCTATGGAAATGTACCAATCACGTACCATAGAAGAACGAGAGCGATTGGGTGAATTTGATAATAAAGCTGCTGAAGTGGTTTACTCAGCAGATCTGATGGGAATTGGAATAGACCACATGATAGAAATGACTTACTATGAAAAGAGAAGAATGCACAATTTGAAATACTTCACTTGGATCGAGCAGCAGGGAAAAACCGTAGAAGAACTGAATGCTCAATGGTATGATGATAATTACTGGAAACATCAGTTAGAGAAGGTTGACCTGTGGGATGAAGAAATAACTGAATTCAATGAACGAACAGGATTGTTGAAGGAATATGAGTGAAAACATTAGCCACTGACTTACACAGACAAACACAGACAACTAATATTAAGTCAGTGTTATTCAGTGAAACTCTGTGGCTTTTTTTGGTGAATAAATGAAAGATAACTATTATTTTAAATGCATAACCTGCAGCAAAGAATATTCCCCCGATGAAGTTACCTACCTCTGTCCTGCATGTGAAAAAGAAAATGACGGAACTCAACCACCCAAAGGCGTTTTGAAAACTCTTTATGATTACAGGAAAATCAAAACCAGTGCAAAAAAGCATAAACTTTTCGATAAACTCAAAGCAAAGGAATATCGGGAACTTTTACCAATCAGTTCTGAAAGGAGTTTGTCTTTTTTAAAAGTTGGCAAAACTCCGCTTTATGAACTGGATTCCGCTACTATCCCCCTTCGACTTGTCACGGCGAAGTCTCACGAAGACGGAAAGGGGGAATTAAAGGGGGTTAAGTTCTTCCTCAAAGATGATTCCCAGAATCCAACATTTTCTTTCAAAGACAGAGCTTCCGACCTGGTTTGTGCATTTGCAAAAGAACAGGGCATCAATACCATTGTGGCAGCTTCCACTGGTAATGCAGGTTCTTCTCTGGCTGGGATTTGCGCTTCACAAAAACAGAAAGCAATTATTTTTGCTCCGGTATCTGCACCCAAAGCAAAACTTACCCAGATTCTTATGTATGGTGCTCAATTAATTCCCGTGGATGGTTCTTATGATGATGCTTTCGAACTCAGCATCGAAGCTACGAAGAAGTTTGGCTGGTACAATAGAAATACTGCTTACAATCCCTTTACAATCGAAGGGAAAAAGATCGTTGCTTTTGAAATTTTCCAGCAGATGAAACGTGAACTTCCAGACCGGGTTTTTGTTCCAGTAGGTGATGGTTGTATAATTTCAGGTGTTTACAAAGGTTTTGAAGACCTTCTGATGTTAAGTTTAATCGATAAAATTCCGACAATTGTGGCGGTACAATCTGAAAAAAGTGATAATATTATCCGCAATCTGGAAAAGGATTCCTTTGTTTCAAAACCCAACGACACAATCGCTGATTCTATCGCAGTGGATATTCCACGCAATTTCTGGATGACAAAAAAGTATATCGAACAGTATAAAGGTGAATGGATTTCTGTGAGTGATGAAGAGATAATTTCAGCTTCCAAAATTCTAAGTGAGAATACAGGAATATTCGCAGAACCAGCAGCAGCAGCCAGTTTTGCAGGAATGCTAAAGTATAGCGGACAAGATAAAATTGACGAAAATTCAAAGAATGTTATTTTGCTTACCGGAAGCGGTTTGAAGGATTTGAATGCAGTACAGAGAATAATTGAAATACCGAAGGCGATAAAGAGTCTGGATGAAATATAACCGCGGTTAGTAAATGGAGAATTCAATGAAATCCATCAGAAAAATTGATGCTATCCCAAAACTAAATGGTTCCTGGAAATTTTTAGATGATTACTCATATGAAGAAATGATACACGGTCAATTGCTCTATTCTACCTGTCATCACGGTTTTATCAAGAAGATCGCTTTCCCCGATGGTTACAATCTTTCCGAATTCACAATGGTTTCTGCAAAAGATATTCCGGGTGAAAATATAGTCCCGGAACCGGAATGTGATCAGCCGTTCATGGCAGAGAAAGAAGTTTTCCATTTCGGTCAGGTGATCATGGGGATTGCTCATCCTGACAGAAAACTACTGCGCGAATTCATCAGTAATACCAAAATCGAATACGAAGAACTTTCTGCTATTATCGACATAAAAGAATGTTTGGAAAACCAAAAAAATGCATTCGGAAGAGAACTGACAATCGATCACCGGACAGGCAAAAAACCAGATCCGAACTGGATTCATCATCATAAAATTTATTATACTCCCCACCAGGAGCAGGCTTACCTGGAACCGCAGGGTATGATTGCTGTCTGGCAGCCGGAAGATAAGATCATGTTCGTTCGAGCTACCTGTCAGTGTCCGTTTTTTGTAAAAGAAGGTGTGGAAACAATTATGAGTGACACCATCAAAGAAGCTGTCATTGAAACTTCAGAAGGGATCGGGGGAGCGTTTGGCGGAAAGGAAGATTTTCCAAGTTTATTAGCTGGAATCACATCACTTCTTTCCTATAAAAGCGGCAAACCCGTAAAGATAGTTTTAGAAAGAGAAGATGATATTCAAATAACAACCAAGCGTCATCCTGCCAGGATTGAGATCAATTCATGGACTGATCCTGAAACCAAAAAGATCATGAAGATAGATATCGATTACAGACTGGATGCCGGAGCATATCAAACGCTTTCCCCGGTAGTTTTGGCACGTGGAGTTCTTCATGCCATCAGCGGTTACTGTATTCCCGATGCTTTTATTCGGGGAAGACTGTTCCGCAGTAATACTCCATCCAATGGAGCTTTCCGTGGATTTGGTGCACCCCAGGCTTTTGCTGCCATGGAAGCACATATCGATGATATTGCTGCAAACTTAAAAGTTAATCCTTATGAATTCCGGAAAATAAATATCTTCAAGAGCGGTGATGAATTTCCTACAACCCAACCAATATTGGAAGACCATCTTTCCGATTGCCTGGAATGTGTGATCGAAAAATCGAATTATTTAAACAAACTAAAAGAATTCAAAGAGTGGAACAAAACCCACAAAGATAAAAAAGGAATTGGAATTTCTATTGGATATCACGGTGGAGGATATACAGGCAACGGCGAGAAAGTTCTTAATTCAGAAGTGAAAGTAGTTATCAAAAAAGATGCTACAGTAATGATATTCGTTGCCAATACCGATATGGGACAGGGAGCGCATACAACTCTTGCCCAGATGTTTTTTGAGGCAATAGATCATCCACGAGAAAAATGCCTGGTTCAACTTCCAAATACCAGCAAAACACCCAATAGCGGTCCAACCGTTGCATCCAGAACAATTTATATCATTGGTAACCTGCTTCGTAAATTTGCATTTAAGATCAAAGATGAACTCGGATTTGAAAATCTTGAGGATTATGTTGCATCCAATCAAAATGAATTTCCTCGTGAATTCAGGATGAATTTCGTCCAGGATCCATCTGTTGTTTTTGATGACGAAAATTATGTGGGTGTAGCTTATAAAGATTATTCATGGGCTGCCTGTGTTACCGAAATATATTATCATGCAGATACATATCAAATTGAATTAACAAAAAACTGGAGTGTAATGGATATTGGGAAAGTGGTGAATCAAAAGATCGCTACAGGTCAGGCAGAAGGTGGTGTTTTACAGGGACTTGCTTACGGACTTTGTGAATTTTTCTACAAACCCGGTTATGGCAGGATGCATGGTTTCACCGATTACGCACTTCCTACAACAATGGATATTCCTGAGATCAATATTGAATTCATTCATACTGATACCCCGATTGCCAAAGGTCTTGGTGAGATCCCAATGGATTTCCCTGCACCTTCTGTAAGGAATGCTTTCCATAATGCTACAGGGGTTTTTATCGATGAGATCCCTCTGATCCCGGAAAGAATTCTTGGATCAATTAAGAATTTAGAATTAGGAATTTAATGAAACAAAATAATGTAATTGTAGAAAAAACTTACAAATTCGCAATTAGAATAATTCATTTATATCAATATCTAAAAGAAGAAAAAAAAGAATATGTTATTTCAAAACAGGTACTTAGATGTGGAACTTCAATTGGTGCAAATATTGAAGAAGCCATAGGTGCTCAATCAGATAGAGATTTTTTTGCTAAGATTTCAATATCTTATAAAGAAGCTCGAGAAACGAAATATTGGATTCGATTATTGAGGGATACCGATTATATTTCATCAAATCAAGCAGAATCGCTAATAAATGATTGTGAAGAATTGTTAAAAATTATTGGTAGTATTCGAAAATTTCTTTTATCAAAAATGAGTCTTAATTCTTAATTCAAATTTCTTAATTTTAATAAGGATATGATATGAAGGTTAGCTTCAAATTAAACAATAAAAATGTAACAATAAATACAGACCCGATGCGAAGATTACTGGATATTTTGCGCGAAGATTTTAATCTGCTGGGAACCAAAGAAAGTTGCGGTGAAGGTGAATGCGGAGCTTGCACTGTCCTTTTAGATGGAAAACCTGTAACCAGTTGCCTTGTCAACGCAGTTCACATCGATGGAAAAGAAGTAATGACACCGGAAGGAATTGCACAAGAACCACTTGGAAAACTGCTGATAGATTGTTTTGATGAAACGAATGCCGTGCAATGCGGTTTCTGTTTCCCGGGATTTCTGGTCACATCCTATCACTACTTAAAAACAGATGGCGAAAAGAATCTAAATAAAATAAAGAAAGCACTTTCCGGAAATATCTGCCGCTGTACGGGTTATCAAAAAATATTTGAATCCGTGATGCTGGCTTGTGAAAGAAACTAAAAATTTCTACTTTGGGAACGAATTTTGCAGGATAAATATACGTGTGGAATAAATTAGGATAAAATATGAAGTTTATTAAACCGGAAAACATTGATAGTCTATTAGAAAACCTGGAAGATAATAAGGGAAGAACTTATTTTCTTGCAGGTGGAACAGATCTGAATGTTCAAATAAAAAATGGCATAATTCGTAATCCGAATATTATTTATATAAATCATCTTTCTGAACTTAATGGTATAAATGCAGCAAACGGCAGTATTATTATCGGTGCTACAACCAGTTTCCATGAAATTCTGGAATCTAAAATAATTCGTCTTCATTTACCTTTTTTCCAGAAATCATTAGAATCTTTTGCATCTCCACTCTTACAAAACAGTGCCACAATCGGTGGTAACATTGCTAATGGCTCACCAACAGCAGACGTCGTGCCACTACTTCTTATATTGGATGCTGAAATTGAATTATCGTCAAAAACACGAAACCGATCAATTTATCTCAAAGATTTTTTTAATGGTTATAAACAAAATGTGATGGAATCTAATGAAATAATTACAAAGATCATAATCAATAAAAGTGCAGAGAAAAATTTTATTACTTTTTACGAGAAGGTTGGATCCAGAAAAGCCCTTGCTATCTCCAAAGTCTCATTAGCAGGAATGAAAAGAGTATCCGGGTATAAAATAACCATGATTAAATTATCGGTTGGCAGCATAAATGAATATCCGCGCAGATTATTCAAAGTGGAAGATTATTTAACTGATAAAACTGCTTCCGAGATAGATTTTACAAAAGTAGAAGAATTATTGGACAAAGAAATAACGCCTATTACCGATCTTCGTTCTGATAAAGAATATCGCTATCATGTTTGCGTAAATCTTATCAGGACATTTATAAATCAGTGATTTCAACCTTGAAAAGGCTTCTTTCAAAAACTCTTCTTGCTTAGCACTTTCAAGGTTACTTTCCTGAACATTTTTCGCCTTTCTAACCCTTGCTATTTCATCCTTGACAAAAAGAGCACTCTGCGCAATCAGATATTTAAAGTCTGGTAGATATAAATTATCGAGCCATGTGCTCTTATGGAGGAAAGCGAAGATGAATATTTATGTAGGCAATCTGTCTTATAAGATGACGGATGAAGATCTGGGAAAATTGTTCACGCCTTTCGGTGATGTGTCGGTATGCAAAGTTATTCTCGACAGAAATTCCGGACGTTCAAAAGGATTTGGATTTGTTGAAATGCCAAATCAGGCAGAAGGTGAAGAAGCAATCAAACAACTCGATGGTAAAGAGATCGATGAGAGAAACATTAAAGTAAACGTTGCTAAACCCAGGAATGATAAACCACGTAGAAAACAGCGATATTAAGAAATTGAATTCTTGATATTTTTATTTCCGTTCCGGAGAACTAAACAGTTTTTCGGAACGGTTTCTGTAAATCTGTAAAAAAATGACTAATTAAGGATGAAAAATTGGCTAAAAAAAATTATCAGTATGAAAAACGTCAAAAAGAATTAGCAAAGAAGAAAAAGAAGGAAGAAAAACGTCTGAAAAAGTTAAATAGAACTTTAGGTACTGACGAAGAAAATTCAGAGATAATCAGCGAAGATGTAGAAAATGCTGAAAATGAAGCTGAAATAACAGACGATGATATTTAATTAGAATCCCAGCCCTGAAGAATTAGCAAGACTTGACTCGCAATGATCCGGCAGTAGCCGGAGAATGTAAGTCGAGGATCGCAGGCTGGTTGTTCTCGACTCAACGATTTCATCTTTCGAGTCAAGTCCAACCTAGCAACTTACTTTTATCCTATTTTCCTTTTCTCTGCAACCCCTGTTTTCCACATGTCCCGGCGTAGTAGGAAACGAAGCCGGATATTTCACACCGCTAATTTATTTTCTGATTGACAGTTATCATTAATTTCCACAGTTTCGGTTTTAGAAATGAATATTGAAATGAAAATTTTACATAATTAGAAAAAGGGAAAGAGAATAAGCAGTATATCATGAAGATAAAATTGTATCACCCCATAATATTTATGTTTCATATCATGGCAGTAAGGACTGCGCTGACAATTGAACTATGAAACATAAATATATCTCAACACAATCCAATAAGCTATTATCCTATTTTAATGGATTAGATCAGCCATGTTTCAGCAATTTAGAAGCTTTGAAAGCTTTATCTGATTCATCAAAAAATGCTGTAAAGCAACTTCTTAGTGATATGACAAGAAGAGGTTTGCTAATGAGAGTAAAAGAGGGTATTTACTATACTATTCCATATGAGCAAGAACCGGAATCATATATGCCCGACTGGCATTTACTGGCAGAATATTTAGTAAAAGGTGCTGAGCATTATATTGGATACTACTCCGCACTTCAAATACATAATCTAATCACACAACCATCAATTAAGGAACAAATTGTAGTCGCAAAACAAATTCGACCATCTACAATTAAAATAAAAAATATCCCATTTCAATTCATTTACTATAGCAAAAAACACTTTTTTGGCTTTAAAAAAATCTGGATTGATGATTTCCATAAAGTTAAATGTTCAGATTTAGAGAAGACAATTATTGATTGTCTGTTCAAACCCGATTATGCGGGTGGAATTGTAGAAATTGCTCGAGCAATTTATGTTTCAAAAGACAAGATTAAGTATGACCGTCTAATTAAATATACACAACGATTTCAATCTCAAGCAGTTATTAAACGTCTTGGATTCTTACTTGAAACACTCGAAATCCATCACCCTATTATTGATGAACTTATTGACAGAAAATCAGCCTCTTATGTACTTCTTGACACAGAATTACCTAAACAGGGAAAGCGATTGAGCAGGTGGAGAATTCAGCAGAATATAGACACAGAAACAATTAAATCGGCTATTTATACATGATAAAACCAGGAGAAATACAAAACAAAGCTAGAGAAGTTTCGGTAAGGGATCAGCAAATTGAAAAAGACTATATCCTTTCATGGATACTACAAGGTTTAGCCCAGCATGAAAAATTGGCAAAAGCTATTGTTTTTAAAGGAGGTACTGTTCTTAAAAAAGGGTATTTCGAAGACTATCGCTTTTCAGAGGACCTTGATTTCACCCTATTGAATAAAGAATTATCCAACGAACAAATTTTTCTTTGGTTTGAAAAGATATTTGAATACGTAAGAGAAGAAGCAAATATTCCTTTAAAAATTATAGATAATGATGAACACGAAGATGGAGGAATCAATTTTTACATTAGCTATGTTGGGCCTTTAGGTGGGCAAGGAAGTCATAAAAAGGTTAAAGTCGACATTTCAAAAAATGAACAATTGGAATTTGATACGGTTATAAGGAATATGATAACAGCGTATTCCGACCTTGATGATCATCAGTTGTTATGCTATTCATTAGAAGAAGTTTTGGTCGAGAAAATGCGCTCTGTTATGCAACGCCTACAAGCAAGAGATTATTACGATATCTGGTATTTATTGGAAATTCATGGAATGAACATAAATTGTTATACTCGTGAATTTATTGCAAAATGTGAAAGCAAAGGATTGGATGCAAATCAATTCACTGAAAAACTGGAAAATCGAAAAGCATCTTACAGGGGTAGATGGCAAAGTTCATTAGGAGACCAAATAAAGGACTTGCCTGATTTTGACAAAGTAGCTAGGGAAATGCAAAGACACATTAGAAAATTGAATCTTTAGTAATAAATAAACCTGCATAAAACAATGTTTACATACTTACGATCTTTTATTCATTCTCCATTATACACGTTTCTACTTCCTCGTTTACATTAATTTTTAATCCATTAAACTATTTTATTATTGACAGTTAGCATTCATTTCCGCAGTTTCGGATTTGCAGATACGAAGAAAGAGCTGGGTGTAGTTTTATAATAATATAATTAGGAGGTAATAAATAATGAATCGTAATGAACTAAGAAAAACAATAGTATTAATCTTTGCTATCATTCTCATGATAATTGGTATCATTATGATATACAATCAAATAAGCATTAGTGGAAGTATTGACTTATCTTCGACATTTATTAGTGGGAAAATACAATCGGGAAGTGCAGGTCTGTTCATTTGCTTTTTTAGTCTGGTAATGATTTTTATTTCAACTTTAAATTCAAAAACAATAACTGAGAAAAATGTAACTTCTTTACCAGAGAATAAAAAAGGGATTCTTAACACTGTTACCGCTAGGTATTTATTGGCTGTCATTATTTCTTGGATTTTATTCATTATATCTTTGCTCCCACTTTTTTTAGTTGAAGGATATAGTGAAATTGGTGGAAGAGATGAACCAAGTGGATATCCAATGGTGCCAATATTTTTCTTTATTTTTATTACATTACCAATAACTATAGCATTTTTCAGTTATTATATTAATACAGGAAAACGATAAAACAATTCACAATAATACAAGGGATTTTATGGCAAAATTAACACAAACTGATAAGCTTAGGCTCGAAAAGTTATTTGAAATGGGAGGTGGGTATGTACTAAATTTTTCAAACTCATCATTTCAACAATTAATTTTCAACACAATAAAAATTGATTTATACAATCATAAGTATGATTTTTTTGGAGACTCAAAAGCGAAGAGATTACGAGCGATATGGCAGATAGAATCAGATTATAATGTCGGGTTGCTAATAAAAGAAATGCTTGAATATTGGAATACTAATAGGTTAATAAATGGACCGGAAATTAGCGAAAATGAAAAAGCAATTTTTTCTGATTGTACAGCCACTTCAAATAGGCTCTTGGGCAAAAAGGATGAAGAAATAATTAAGGAAGAAGATTTCTTAAAAAAAGAATTTACAGAGATTTCTTTTGAAAGATTGAAAATAGATAGTGCTGTAATTCAAGTTTTAGAAGAAAGAATTAAGGAAATAAAAAAAGGTCTTAAAAACGGTGCTTCTCTTTCAGTAGTTTTTATGTGCGGTAGTGTGTTGGAAGGAATTTTATTAGGAACATCTTTATCAAATATGAAAAAATTCAATCAATCAACAAAAAGTCCTAAAGATAAAAAAACTGGAAAAGTCCTACAATTCCAAGACTGGACTTTGAATAGCTTGATTGACGTAGCACATGAAGTTGGATTACTTGGACTTGATGTAAAAAAGTACAGTCATTCGTTAAGGGACTTTAGAAATTATATTCATCCTTATCAACAAATGAGTTCTGGTTTCTCACCAGACAGAGATACTGCCAAGATTTGTTGGCAAGTATTAAGGGCTGCAATATCTGATTTATGTAAATAATAATGATATATTTCAAGCATAATTGGTAACAATAAACATAGGTCATATAAGAGAAATTTTAAAATAAAAAAACTAATCAGTTTCAAACTTGCCGGAGCTTAATTATCCCTTCATTCTTTGGGACTATACTGTCTTTTCAGCCAGGAACCAAGACCATCAAGTCCGGGGAACATCACCCTTTCAGTAATATTCGCCTGATCCAGCTTATCCCGTATTTCCCATTTTAATTCTTTGGGAATGATAATTTTCTGCCAGATATTGGGATGCTGTTTCAGCCAGTCGTTCAGTGCAAGTTCAGGATTGGATGAAATTGAAAAAAAAGCAAACTGGTTAATGAAGCGATCGTCGATCGAGGGTGGTTCGATAAAAAGAAAGAAATCTTTTTCTGCCAGTTTTTCAATATCTTTTAAACTCTTCATTTTTTTCAGAAGCATTTTTACAGTGAATACGTTCGCTCCTTCTTTTTCCAGTTCTTCTTGTAAATTGCCTGGAACAAGTTTATTAACTTCTACGTAATTTACTGCCCAAACCACGCCATCAGTATCGAATTTCTCGATATTGGCTGTAGCAAAATGCATCGCCACATAAGGTGAATATGTCCAATCCATCAACCTGGTGGGAAGACCATGATGCTGTGCAAGTGAAAGCCAATGCCACATAGAATCGAGTTCTACTACATTGCTCTGCGCATATTTACTGAAATTCCTGAGCAGGTGATTCTCCATGCTGGCATAATCCCCACCCAAACGGATCAGTGTTGTTTCCAGTTTAAAATCTGCATCGGAAAGTCCCCTGAAAGCAAATTTGGAACGATATCTTCCAAGGTTAGGATTCCAGGAATCTTCAAATAGTTTTTCCTGAAGTTCATTCCAGCTTTTAATTGTATATTCATTCATTTAAAACTCCTGCTATATTATAAATCAAAACCTGCTCCAATTGCAAAAATGGGAGCTGCACCAAAAGTACCGTTTTTGGGAGTTGCCATTTCCACTCCAATTTCAGGTCTTAAATATAAAGGTCCAAACTCAAGTGACAGTCCTCCTATTACGCCAAATCTGTTCAGCATAAATGCTTCATCAATACCAATATCTTCTAGTTCTATACCAGGTTGTTCAATAGAAATAAAATCTGCACTATATCTTACCATTCCGGTAAAGGCAAGGGCTTCCCCAACTCTATAAGTAGCCAGGAAGGGAATTTCAAAACCATAAGATTTTATATCAGCAATATCAATGACACTATCTTCTTCTTTCTCATCAGATTCAGTGGTTACAAAAGTTAATCCCGGAGCTATTGCTATCGATGCCTTTTCGCTATCCAATGGAAGACGATGCTTCAGATATCCCTTGAAACCAATTCCTCCCAGAGATACCCATAATTTGCCATTAATATCTGTATCATCAGTAAGTCCAATACCGACTTTCATGCCGTAAACAGGTAAAGAAAGCAAAGTTGTAGCATCAAAAGTAGAAGATTCGACGCTTGTAATAAGCATTGTAGAAGTTAGGTCTAATCCATAACCATATTCAACTCCAAATTTTGGGTGGCCAGGTCTTGTAGTTTCTGCCGTTTCCATCATCGATGTATTCATTACAGCACATCCGGAAAAAATTCCAACCATTAATACTAACAATAAAGTTACATTTCTAACTTTCATATTTTTCTCCTTATCATTTTTTAATTCTTTATTTATTCTCTACTTTTAAATGCTTCAGAAAATTTGATATCGATCCCTGCTTAAACCGGAGTCTGTTACGCGGATCAAAAGAGCTGTTTGCTGCATCTCTCAGCTCCATGTGTAGATGAGATGGTTTCCCGCTGTTGCGGATATTTCCAGTTAAACCAGTAATTCCTACTTTTGTGTCACCGTTTACTTCCTGCCCAAATTTTACAAATACATCATTCAAATGAGTATACACACTTTCGATGCCTTCGGGGTACAATATCCTGACTGTTTTCCCATACTCTATCTTCATCGAATCAATTATACCATCCGGTTTTGTGTATTTCACTTTCACCATGTGATGTGGATTATCACTAACCTCGGTAACAATACCGAAATCGGTCAAAGGATAAACTGGCGTGTTTTCCGGAACATATAGATCTATGCCTTCGTGAATTCTCTTCTTTTCCCTGGTACCACGCATACAGCCATAATGATCTGCCCAACGATTACGAATATACTTTTTAATTAATTCATTAAAAGTCAAGCCATCATTGAAGGGTGATTTATATTTACTGAAATGATCCACGAAATCGGAAGTTAAAAGAAATGTTTCTTTTTCCAAAGAAAAGGGTGACAAGACAACCGGAGAACCAGATTCGACATCAAGAATTTTCAGGTTCTTCAGTTTCCTGTGAAGATACGGAATATAGAAAACATCTGCAATTACCATCAGCAAAACAATACTATATATAAAGATCCTGACAAAACCAGGTGATTTTTTATTCATAATCTCCTCATAAGACAAATTTCAAAATCAACTATGGATTTTAGAGAATAATTGGCAATATTTTTAATTACGAATTTCGATAATATAATAAACTTTAGTATTAGCAATTATCAAAGTTCATTCTACTTGACAGCAGAACGGCTCTATAAAAACTTTGTTCGGTCTCGATCATATGTTAGTATAGAATAATAAGGAGAAAGCATGAAAACAGATACTCCAAAAGCTGATCAGATCAGGCATGATTGGTACCTGGTCGATGCTGCGGATTTGGTTTTAGGAAGATTGGCTACGCAAATCGCAACTATTTTGCGTGGTAAAAATAAACCTTACTTCACACCTCACTTGGATACAGGTGATTATGTTGTGGTTATTAATGCTGAAAAAGTTAGACTTACCGGGAATAAAGAATTACAAAAAACTTATCAGCGCTATAGTGGTTATCCCGATGGCAGAAAGGAAATTCCTTTCAAAAGAATGCTTCAGGAAAAACCAGAAGAAGTAATCACCCATGCAGTCAAGGGTATGCTTCCCAAGAATTCTCTTGGAAGACAGATCATTACTAAACTGAAAGTTTATGCCGGCAACCAACACCCACATACTGCTCAAAAACCAAAACCTTTAACCTTGGCTAATTAGGGAGAATATATATGCAATATTTCGACGCAATCGGAAGAAGAAAAGATGCAGTAGCAAGAGTTCGATTAACCCCAGGAACAGGAAAAAGAACTGCTAATAAAAGAACCATGAAGAACTATCTGCAAAGAGAAACTCTGGAAATGATCATTGAACAACCGCTCAAGCTTGTAGGTCTTTCCGAGAAATTAGATATCAATGTAAATGTGGATGGCGGAGGCCTTTCCGGTCAAGCCGGAGCGATACGCCTTGGTATTTCCCGTGCTCTTGTGAAATATAATGAAGAACTTAAATCAACTCTTAAAAAGGAAGGATTCCTTACTCGCGACCCTCGTATGGTTGAAAGGAAAAAACCCGGTCAACCAAAAGCGAGAAAGAGATTCCAATTCTCGAAACGTTAATTAAATACATTTTCATATAAAAAAAACTGCCTGGTATATGTAAAGCGGTGTCCGGTAACTACCGGATTGAATTGCAGTTAATATCTGGCAGAAAAAAATAACCGTAATTAAAGGAGATTGAAAAGTATGTCTGTTGTAACAATGAAAGCTCTTCTGGAGAGTGGAGTTCATTTTGGTCACCAAACACACAAGTGGAATCCCAAGATGGACAAATTTATTTTCATCAAACGTAATGGAATTCACATTCTTGATTTGAAACAAACCCTCGATGCTGTGAATGAAGCTTATATGTTCATCAAAGAACTTGTGGGTAAAGGTGAAACAGTTCTTTTTGTAGGAACCAAAAAACAGTCTAAAGAGGCTATCGAAGTTTCTGCCAAGAAAAGTGGTGTGTTTTATGTAAACAACCGCTGGTATGGTGGTATGCTTACCAATATAAAAACCATTCGTCGTAGTATCGAGAAACTGGATTACTATGAGCAGATCGTTGAAGACGGTACAATAAATAGTTTCACCAAATTGGAAGCTCAGAAGATGAAAAAGATCTACGATAAGATCAATAACGGACTGGGTGGTGTTCGGGAAATGGATAGGCAGCCCGGAGTAGTTTTCATAGTTGATATCATCAAAGAAAAAATAGCAGTTAATGAAGCTCGAAAACTTAAAATACCTATTGTGGCAATGGTAGATACAAATGCCGATCCCGATCTGGTAGATTATATTATTCCTGCTAACGATGATGCTATTCGTGCTATACACCTGATCACAGATATCATGGCAAATGCTGTAATAGAAGGTAAGCAATCTCTTCTTGAAGGTGCTGACGTTGTTCAGCCTGATGCTGCAGAGAAAAAAGAATCAGCCATAGAAGAAACGAAAGAAGAAGTTCCTGTAAAAGAACCTGAGATTTCAAAAAAAGATACAGAAGAAAAAGCTGTGAAACCTGCTTTAAAAAAAGCAGTTCCCAATAAGGAAAAAACTGAAAAGGCAGAACCTGCCAAAGTTTCTGAAAAGAAAGCTGTGAAAAAAGATATAGAAAAAAAAGCTGCGAAACCTGCTCCAAAGAAAACAGCTACTAAGAAAGAAAAGACTGAAAAGGTAGAACCTGTTAAAGCTGCTGCGAAGAAAGCTGCTCCCAAAAAAGTAAAAAAAGACAAAGTTATTTCTGCAAAAAAAACTGAACCTACAAAAAAAGAGAAGAAGAAAGAGAAGTCTGAAACAACTAAAAAAGAAAATAAAACAGCAAAATAATACATACTGAAGAAATTGCAAAATTTCTTCGCACATAAAAATAAATTCAGGAGAAAAATGACTATGAGTATATCAGCAAAACTGGTAATGGAACTTCGTGCAAAAACCGGTGCAGGTATGATGGACTGTAAAAAAGCACTTGTTGACACAAATGGAGATCTGCAGATTGCTATCGATTACCTGAGGGAAAAAGGTATCAGCAAAGCTGCCAAAAAAGCTGCCCGAATTGCAGCGGAAGGACTTGTTTTTATTTCTGTTTCAAACGATGGTAAAACAGGTGCAATGCTCGAACTTAATTCCGAAACAGATTTTGTAGCTAAAAATGAGGACTTCATAAACTTTGGTAATAAATTAGTAGATCTGATCCTAACAAATGATATTTCTACTGTGGATGAATTAAAAAACCTGGAAGTTGATAGTTCTAAAATTAATGATCAACTTACATCTCTCATTGCTACTATCGGTGAAAACATGAATATCCGCCGCTTCAAGAAAGCTGCTTCCAAAAGCTTCGTAACAACCTACATCCACATGGGTGGTAAAATAGGTGTTCTGCTGAACATGGAAGGTGAGGTCAACGAAGAAAATAAAACCAAGGCAAAAGATATTGCCATGCATATTGCTGCCATGGCACCGGATTTTATGGACAGAACCGATGTTCCTGAAGACGTTCTGGAAAAGGAAAAAGCTATTGTTAAAGCACAACTTCTTGAACAGGGAAAACCCGAAAATATTATTGATAAGATCCTGATCGGTAAAATGAATAAATACTTTGAAGAAAACTGTTTACTTCAGCAAAAATTCGTGAAAGACGATAAGCTAACAGTTGCTCAATATGCAGGTAAACTGAAAATAGTTTCTTTCGATAGATTCAAACTTGGTGAAGGTATCGAGAAGAAGGAAGAGGATTTCGCATCTGAAGTTGCAGCTCAAATAAAAGGTTAATTTGTAATCAAGGATATTATATGCAAACTTATAAACCGGAAAAAGTCCATAAGGTCATTTTTAAGATCAGTGGAGAAGTGCTGGCAGGAGATAAGGGATTCGGTATTGATCTTTCTGCTGTTGATCAGCTAATAGACGAATTGATCTCTGTAAAAGAACTCGGTTACAGTATCGGTATTGTTTTGGGTGGAGGTAATTTCTTCCGTGGTGTATCTGAGACAGGAAAATACTTGAACCGTTTTGTGGCAGATAATATAGGAATGCTGGCAACCATCCAGAATGCATTAATAATGAGTGAACTCTTTAACAAGAAAAATTACTCAACTGAAATTTTCTCTGCGATCCAGATCGATAAAGTAGCAAAATTCTACATTCCAAGTAGGGCAAACACATCGATGAATGAAGGTAAAATATGCTTTTTTTGTGCTGGAATTGGAAATCCATTTTTTACCACCGATACAGCAGCGGTACTCAGAGCTATCGAATTGAAAGCCGATCTTGTACTTAAGGGTACAAAAGTAGATGGTATTTTCACTTCTGATCCCCTGAAAGATAAGAAGGCCAGGTTCATTGAAGATATCTCGTTCGATGATGTATTGAAAGATAGATTAACTGTGATGGACATGACTGCATTTTCATTAGCGCGTGATAATCGTATGCCAATAAAAGTATTTAATGTTTCCAAAAAGGGAAGTTTTAAGAAAGCAATACGAAGCAAAGAATTTGGAACCTTTGTTCACGATTAAAGGGAAAGTATGGAAGAATTAAAACTAATGCTGGAAATGAAAATGGATGACGCATTCAATGCTTTATTGAAGCACTATGCCAAAACCAGAACAGGAAGAGCAAATGCTTCTTCTTTAGATGAAATCAGAGTTGATTATTATGGTGCTAACACTCCCATCAAACAGCTTTGTAATATCACCATCCCGGAACCACGACTGGTAGTTATCCAACCATGGGATAAATCCATTCTGCAGGAAATTGAAAAAGCTATCCTGGCTTCCAATATTGGAGTCACTCCCGAAAATGACGGAAACGTGATCCGTCTTCCATTCCAGCCGTTAACCGAAGAAATCCGTCGTGAGATCGTGCGCCAGATCAAAAAGATGACCGAAGATAGTAAGATCGAGATCAGAAATATTCGACGAGATGGAAATGATTCTGCCAAAAATATGGAAAAAAGTGGTGAAATTAGCGAAGATGATCAAAAGAAACTTCTTAAAGATATCCAGGAACTTACAGATAAGTGGATTGATAAAATATCAGATGCTTCCATAACCAAAGAAAGAGAAATAATGGAAATTTAAATATTTCTTTTTTATTGTTTCAGGGAGAATAATATGTCATTTGTAATAACTTCTGAGTGCGTGAAATGTGGATTATGTATTGATACTTGTCCCACTTCTGCGATCCTCGAAGGAGAAGAACAATACATAATAACCGAAGCCTGCATAAATTGCGGTAAATGCGAGGATGTTTGCCCGATCGATGCTATCAAAGGCATGAAAATGAATGGTGTATAAGATTCGATATAATTTATAAAAGGCTCGGTTTTCCGAGCCTTTTTTTATGTTACTAATTCCGTAAAAACATCCCAGGAATATTTTCTACTTTCTTTTCCTGCTCTTTCAATGATATTCTTCTTTCCAAGCCGAAAAAAGGCTTTTAAAGCAAGAGCGAAATCTTCAGGCGAAGTGGAATGAGCTACAACTCCAGTTTCTTTATCTGTGATTATTTCCGGTAGACCTCCCACTGGAGTAACCACAGCTCCTAATCCCATATTAAAACCAATCTGAGCAACACCACTCTGAGTTGCATGAATATATGGTAAAGCCAGAACATCTGACGCTTTGAAAAATATCTCCACCTGTTCATTGGGTACAAATTGCCGGCGGAAAGTTACATGATCATTAAGGTTCAATTCATCAATAAGATCGTAATATAGTCTTGAATTCCCATATACTTCACCTACAATAAGAAGGTGAGCATCGGGCATTTGTTCACGCACATAAGGCAACGATTTGATGAGAATATCCAAACCTTTATATGGTTTTACATAACCAAAGAACAGAATAACTTTCTTACCTTTCAAACCCATTTTCTCTTTAGCTTCGCTTTTTGTGAACCGGTTATTATTGTAAAAGGAATAAGTAGGATGAAACCCCAAAATAATATCTTTGTCCGGGAATAATTTCAAACCAATTTCATACACAGATTCGGAAAGCGTGATGATCGAATCGGAATACTTCATAGCATAACGGGTCAATTTATCTCCAAACGCCCAGTTTTCATGACTCTCCAGGTTATGTGCTATTGTCTTGATAACGATATTATTAGATCTTTTCTTTATTTTCCTGGAGATCATACCATATGCATAAGCCGTGTACGGAATCCAATAACTGAAAAAAACCTGCTCCGGTTGAAAATCTAATATTCTCTTTGCAGTCTTGCCGAAAGTGAACGGATTGTAAGGAGTTAATATCCTTTCATTGGGAACTTGCAGAAAAACATTACTTCCATCGTATTGGCTCTGCCCTGGAAAGATCAAAGAGGGATACTGTTTCTGGAAATTAATGCAGAGAATCTCACTCTTTTTACCAAGGGTATCCACCAGATGAGAAGTGAATTGAGAAATTCCGCCCCTGAAAGGGTAAACAGGACCGACTACAACGTATCTTTTTTTTGTTTCCAAATCATTCTCTGGAAAGATTAAATAACTTATCCCTTATCTTCACTCTTTACTGCTTCTTTTTTCTTCAGGATTTTTTCTTTTTCCTGAGGTGTTATAATTACTTTCTCGATAAATTCATCATATTTAATATTCGGATTCATCTCTGCAATACTGTTCACTATTTCCAGCATATTTGGAAAGTTAATTGTAAATTCAAAATGCTTCTCTTCGTCATTATCCATGTATTGCAGGCGTATCATTTTCCGTTTGGAATCATTAAGCTCAATTTTAATAATATCTATCCAGGATATCTTTACAGATTTTCTCAGTAGATATCGAAAAAAAATAGCGTCTTTTTGGAAGCGAATGCTGTTTAAAGAAAAGAGGTTGCGGAAAACTGAATTCAATGCCAGGAACATTATGGCAAACGGAACAAATTGTTGAAATTTAGAGGAATCAGCATTGACTTTTGTAAATATCAGCCAGAAAGAGTAGGTTATCGCCAGCGTGCCAAAGCTCAATGTAAACCAGCGTATAAATTGATTGAACCTGTAAGCGCGTGGAAATCCTTTCCGTTTGTTAATATCGATAATACTCTCTAATTTATTCATTTTTTCCCCTGTTCATTTCTTCGAGAATGAATTCAGGAGCTGAGTAATTACCAAAAATCTCGAGATCAATTCCATCTCCATGAAAATCGCTTCCGCCGGTTCTTAAAAGATAGTTTTTCTGTGCTATTTCATTGTAATGATAAATTGTTTCATCATTGCATTTTGCATAGAATACTTCCATTCCCATTAAACCATACCGGATAAGGTCATAGATCAATCTATCATCTCCCAAAGTGTATGGATGCGCCAGTACGCTGATCCCATTTGCCTTATGAATTATTTTAATAGCCTTTTTGGAAGAGGGTGCAAATTTGGGTACGTGGGCATAGCAGTGTTCTCCGATATGAAGTTCAAAAGCCTCGTATTTGTGGGCACAATATCCACCTTCGATCATGGCTCGGGCAATATGCGGTCGACCAATATAATTATTCTCTCCAGCGAACTTCTGCACATCTTCAATAGAAATATCTATCCCTCGTTCATTCAATTTTTCGATAATTTTTACAGCACGATCAAAACGGCTATTATAGATCTTTTGTAGAAGTTCTTTCAATTCTAAGTTATTCAGATCAAAATCATACGCCAGGATGTGAACATCCCGTCCTTTGTGATTTGTGCTTATTTCAACTCCCGGTATTAATTCTATTCCAACCTGTTTTGCATAATCTCTGATATGAAGATAACCGCCAATGTTGTCATGATCGGTGATAGCTATAACATCATAATCATGCTTTTTGGCCAGATCGATTACTTCTTTTGGGGAATACAAACCATCTGAAAAGTTCGTATGAACATGGAGATCTATCTTTTTCATTAAACACCTAATTCTATATATTTTTTATTTTAAAATCTTGAAGCACTCTAATTTGTCAATGTAATAATTCTTGAATAATTATGTAAAAAATCTATTTCTTACTCGTTCCCAAGCCTTTAACATATTGGATAACAAGTCCAGTTTGGGAATGTAAGAAATTCTTATTTTTCTTTCTTTGAATAATGAATTTCAAAATTCCTATCCGGCATGAAGTTTTCTTTATACCAGAAGAAGATATATCTATTACTTTCTTCCCTCAGGCTATCTGGTATATAGGAAAGTGAATCAAGCGAAAGTTCTCTGGGAAAAGTTAGAGTGTAGTTCACTTGTTCGAATGGTCTGCCCCATGTTTGAGTTGTTGTTAGAATATATTCTGCTTTTTTCCCCTTGAGCTCCTGCCGGTAACCTATCCTGTAAACTGCCATTGAATCAGGTTCTATCTGAATAGTAAAGGAAGCACCTTTATCTTTATATTGCATATTAGTTGTAATAGTGGAGTCCCTAACGTTTATCACAAAAAGAGAATCAATCTTTCCGTATGCAGAATCCTGTGGAAAAGGATAGATAAGTCTTTGTTTTAATTCTTTATCACTTATGTTGCGAAAATAATACAGCCCATCTACATAGAAATGATCTCCTTTAATTTCAAACGATAGATCCTCGCGAAAGAATTGCAGATCGAGGGGAAAAAGATATGTAATGAAAAACAGTATGAAAAGTATAAATAATTTCTTCAATCTTATTTCAACAGCAGCATTTTCTTTGATTTTTCAAAATTACCTGCTTTCAATTGATAAAAATACACTCCTGAGGACACACTTTGATCATTCTCATCCTTTTCGTTCCAGATCAATTTGCTTCTACCCGGATTCATATGACAATCCAATAGGGTTTTAATCTTTTGCCCTTTGATATTATATATATCCAACTTGACTCTTCCTGCTTCTGGAAGATTAAAAAAGATATTGGTCTCCGGATTGAAGGGATTGGGGTAATTCTGATGAAGTTTGGCTGTGATGGCATTGAGAATCTCATCCGGTGAGAAAGTGGGTTCGATATGGATTTTTTGCGAAAATACGGAAGGAACAAAATTACCATAGGGGTTATAATTAAAAATCCGATCATCAAGCCAGCCAATATAAACATCATTACTTTCATTTGCTACAATTTGAGGATTCCTTTGATCCCAGGAAGCATCACACAGAACGATTCCGTCAGGATTCCAAAGAAGATTACCATCAAGATCGATCAATTGAGCATAAATATTAAGATTGTATTCATCTAATTTTTCCCAGACTATAATTAGTTGATCACCAATTTTTACAATGTCAGGATATTGTCCCTCACCAATCAAAATACCACCAGCCTGCCAAAGCTCATTTCCATTTTCATCGAATTTTTGAGCATAGATTTCATAGTTTTCTCCAGAACGATAATCATCCCAGACTAAATATAAATATTCTTCAAATTGAAATCTGAAATTAAGTTGCCAGTACGGTTGTGCAACCAAAGGTATTCCATCCTGTTGCCAGAGAGCATTGCCTTCTTCGGTTATGATCTGACCATAAATATCACTTGAACCTCCGCGATAATCTAGCCAGAGTATTAATAATCCCTGCGGAATAATTATTCCACGAGCTTGTCGCTGTATTCCTTCAGCAACACACACTTCCAATCCATCTTCAGACCAACCTGGAGCAGGATCACCATTTTCATCTACCATTAAACAGAATATATTTCCGTTATTATATCCAACATTTTGCCAAATATAGTAATTCTCTACTATATCAGTTAGTTCATCATTATATTCTCTATCAGCTATCACTTTACCATCTTCCCCCCATTGTAGATCACCGTTAATTATTTTCTGACCTTTAATTTGAGAGTCCATATAATCTGTAAAATCTTCCCATCCTATATAATATTCGTATGTTCCTGAATTATTAATTGAGGAGATTCCTGGATGATCTTGATGAAATGAAGGTCCACCTACTTTCAAGCCTGTACTATCTGACCATAAGAAATTACCGTCAAGATCAACTGCTTGACTATAAATCTGTTTATATCCTTCTTCCGACATTTCCCATACAATTGCAATTTCATTTGACCCTGAAGGTATGTTTGCAGCAAAATTTTCCTGACTATTTGAAAACAATGGTGTAATGGGAATTCCATTTTCGTCGAAAACAGGCGAACCATTAGAATTTAGCGATTGTGCAAATATGCGTGATCTGCAACTATTATTAATCCAAATGAAAATTGGATTATCTTCATTGGGAAAAACTTCCAGATCATAAGTGTATCCGAATGAACCTCCATAAATATAAAGTCCGTCTTCTGGAAATTGAAGATTTCCGACTTCATCAACAACCTGAACATAAAGACTATTATTTCCTGTTGATTCATCACTCCAACTAAGAAAAGCTCTGTTATCTGAAGTTAAATTGATGGTGAATAGACCTAAGTATTGTATTGCCTCACATATAAATAATCCATTATTATTCAATGTTATCGCCCCGGATTCATCTATGTGTTGAACATACAATTCTTCAGCATTATCTAAATAAAACCATTTTATCCAGTAACCGCTGTTATTATCGGGAATAATACCAATATTGTAGCATTCACATACACTATTAAAGATATTGATCGGATCAAATAACGAATTGCCGGATGTGTCCAGTTTTAGCGTTTGTATCATAGATTGGGGGTAATCATACTCAGTCCAATAAATAGCCAGATTATCATCGGATGTGTAGGTTGCATCTATTCTGCTCAGATCATTGGTGGTTGTATATATATTAATATCTTCCGGGAAAAGAGCGGTTCCATTAATATCGACTTTCTGCATATATATCGTGTTTGGATTCGTATTTCTTGAATCCTTCCAGAAGAAATAGAATAGACCATTATTATCACTAACAACGCCAATATGATCATTGCAAACAGTTTCTTCACATAAAACAATTCCCGCATCTCCCCAGAGTGGATTTCCATTTGAGCCGATCCGTTGAATAATCAAATCATCCATATTTCGCCAGGCATATATGAAACCGCCAAATCCATCAGGTAAGATATCGAAATTATATGGTTGTAGATTTGGGATCAAAATGTTTCCACCGGCATTCCAATTACTATCGATAGAACCATCAGCTAAGACGTGCAAACCTTTCACAGTAATAGGGTTGGGTTCAAGAGTAAAATTTCTCCACACTACAAAAGCCCCACCACATGTATCGTCTATTATTTGGATTCTATATGGGAATATTTCAATATCGGTAAATAGCAAAATTCCTTCATCCTGCCATAATCTGTTACCGAAAGCATCAATTTTCTGAACTCGAATTTCCATCCCGAAATTTCCATAATGGCTAACCCAGGCTATGATGATTTCGTTATTTAAAGAGGTAGTTGCTTTTGGATAGTGTTGAGTATCGAGGTCATCATTAATTTCTAATCCAGTTTCTCCCCAGAGAAAAGTTCCATCCGGTGTAACTTTCTGGGCAAAAATACCGCGATCTCCATTTCGACTGTCCGACCAGATCATAACCATGTTACCGTCGTCACTGTTTATAGTAGTGCCTGTCCAATTTACATTTTCGCCGCAATATACCGGCATACCGTTATTCTGCCATTGGATTTGAGAAAAAAGAAAGAAAGGTATAAAAATTAAGGTAAAAAGGACAATTTTTTTCATGATCATCTCCTAAATTTTTAGACAACAAGATGCTAGCTCGTTTAATTGATCAGGTTGGCTGTTTAAATTATTTCAACAACAGCATTTTATTACAGGCTACTTCTTTCCCACCAACTATTAATTTATACAGATATACTCCCGATGGACAAGCTTTACCGATGCGGTTGGTTCCGTCCCATATCATTTTTCTCGTTCCTAAACTCCCGTTTGGGAACGTATCCATTACTTTCACCTTCTGCCCTCTCGAGTTATAGATTTCGACAGTCACAAACGAGGATCCGTCAGAGCCGGACACAGCGTTTTGTGTTACGGAAAAGCTGATCGTTGTGGAAGGATTGAACGGATTGGGATGATTGGAAAGATAATAACCCTGGCTGGAAATAATAACTTCAGGTTCATTAACGCCAACAACATAATTTTCAAACACAAACTCGTAATAATTCATACTATCAGGTTCGATGGAAATAGTTGAATCCATAGAAGCCAGTGCAGCGAGATGGATATCACAATAAAAATTCATAGCATACATTTCTTTTTCAAAATAGCCATTTTCATTTGTTACAGCATCGGGGCTGTTATAATTATATGGAAAATGCTCAATTTGAACATTGGGGACAGGATTCATTAGTGAATCATAAACATAACCGCAAAATATACCTTGAGTTCCACCATTATTATTTATACCTCCCAAAGTAGGAGAACTGTCTTTACAAAATGATATATCCGTTGTCATTGCACCGTTTGAAGAAAATGAGATAGGAACCAAAGATTGCCCATTAGTAGGTGCCAGTACCATGGTCTGTAAAGTTCCAAAGGTGCACCAGGATATTTCATCATCCATATAATTAAGAAGTAACATGATCGCCCTGTTCATCGATTACAAGTGGAGTTTGCAGATCATCTTGAGTAACAACGATATAGGTCTCCTGTGGAAATGGAATCCCGGGAAGAAAATAGGCTTCACCGGCATTAGACGAGATCTTGCAGTTATATAGATTACCGTTTATTATCATACTATACAACTCTATAGACCAACCTGTTTCATCGAAGTAGATTTCGGTAATGTAAGGTCCTTCCGCTATCGGATTCGCCAGCAGCAAACTTGCTGAAATGAGCAATACTAAAATAATTATCGTTTTCATTCTAACCTCCCGGTTAATGAAAAATTATTAAAACATACTCCCAAAATAATACTTGCATCCGAAACTAAATCTCATAGTTTGATCACGTTTCAAATCTGCGTAATAAGAGTAATCTGGAACATTCGTATAAATTTCGGAATCAACATGTTCTACTTCAAAAGATAATTGATAATACAAAGAGAAGTTATTTTCAATAAAATAATCCAAATTACTACTAAAATTAGTAGTTAAAGAAAATCCTTTATAATCATCAAACCAAATATAATTGTATATCACAGTGAAACCCAAATTCAATTCGTAACCCTGAAAACGTTTTATTGATTCCTGCATGATTTCTGACAGATACAAATTTTCAGGTATACTAAAATTTTCAAATTCACTTCCAAGAATTGGTGCCAATTCTCCCCAAAAATATTTCTCATATCTATCATAAATATTTACATATTGAGGATAAAGAGCAAATTTATCTGCCAATGATCTTATCTGGTTTTCTGAAAGAGTGAGACCTTTATTCAATGCTTCTACTCTTTCCCGCAACCTTAACGCACGGAATACAGGGCTTACATCTCTTATTTTCCCAAATCCAATACCCAGAGATGTATCAGATTGAAAGGTTTGGCTAACATAATCATCTGAATTGTCTGATTCATTTCGATCATGATAAATATAGTTTGGACTGATTGTAGCATTCAAAAATAATTTGTCTGCTACGTAATATTGACAATCTCCTATAAAGCCAGGATGTAATCGGAAATTTCTTTCTATGTTTTTTTCAATATCAGATTGGTAGTCTGTTGCATTATAATCATAATTCAAAGATAGACTGGTACACAGAGTATATTTAATTTTTTCAGACTCATAGTAACGCATATAATATGGTGAAAGCCAAAAATTATAATACTCATCGACCCATTTCCCATCTTCATCTTTCCTGTCAAATCTTCCATTGCCAGTTAAATTTATAACGCTATACGAATATCCCCAGGCGGGAAGTTGATAATCCTTAATAAGATAGTAATCGTTAATTTTGAAACCAACGCTTTGCCAACAATAAATAAATGACGCTATCAACATAATTAGTGCAGTAATAAAACTCTTCTTCATTTACTTCTCCTATAATCGAATAAAAACCTAATCCAAATTCAAAATACATTTTCAGCTTAGTTCACGTGAGTTAAAATCTGATATTTTACAAATAGTGTCAAATAAATTATTGAATTTAAATATAATATTAAAATGCGGAAATGATAAATCTAACTTTTTTTATTTACAGAAATTCCTGTTAACTTCGTTTTGTTTACGAATTTTTCGAATAAAAAATTAAGGAGCGATTATGGAATTTCGAAACGAACTGGTGAAAATCTGTGAACAATACCCGGAGTTCAAATTTAATTTTCACTACCGAAACTGGGAAACGGATTTCCTGCGATTTTATCAGAGCCAGATCAATTATAACATCTCCAAAACGTCTATTACGCTTTCCACCACTATGCACAAAGGAAAGAAGTCGTACTCTTTCTCTCTGAAAAATCCAACAAATGCAAAACTTCTCGAGAAGATCGAAGAAGTAAAGATGATCATCGACAAATTGCCGGAAGACCCGGATTTCATCGACCTGGAAGATGATCTGACCAAAAGCAAGGAAAAGGAAAAGCTCAACAATGTCGAAAAAGTATCTCTAGATAAGAAGATAGACATCCTGAAAAAACTAGCAAAAGTAGTCGAACCCTTCAATTTCAAAATTTACGGAACATTTATCTGCAACTATAAGATACTTTACATAATCAACAGCAACGGCGTGAACAAACGTGAGATCAATTCCCCAATTTTCCTGGAGGTTAAAGCGGTTTCCAACAAAAACGAAGTTACAGTATTGGAAACCTATGGTGGAGAAAATTTCAATACTTTCGATGTGGAAAGATTCACGAAAGATTTATCTGCAAAAGTAGAAGCTGCCACCGGTGAGATCGTAGACGTTGAACCTGGTGAATACGAAGTTGTGTTGGCACCACGTTGTGTCGGAGATTATCTGATGTACCTGGAAAGCAGCATGACAGCTCATAGTCTGGACTCTAAAATGAGTTTCTTTGAGGGTAAACTTGATAAGAAAGTCTTTCCGGAAAATATTACCATTACCGATGATCCTGAGCATCCTGACCTAATAAATTTTGATTACAACCATGATGGTCATATTTATAAAAAACTTCCAATAATTGAAAAAGGTGTTTTCAAAAACTTTATGGTCGATAACTATTATGGACGAAAACTGAAAATGAAAAAGAATGGTGCTGAGGGTGCTGGTTTAATAATGAAAACGGGTAATAAAACCAAGGAAGAATTAATTGGCTCGATTAAAAAAGGACTATATATTTCCAGCTTACATTATATGAATTTCATTAATCGTAAGGAAACTTCTGTAACCGGATTAACACGTGACGGAACATTCCTGATAGAAGATGGAAAACTCACGAAAGTTGTTAATAACCTTCGCTTTACCGAAAAAATATCCGATATTATTTGTGGTATCACCGATATCGAAAATCGCTCTTATACAATTCCATCTTCAAGTAATTACGGTGAGTTTCAAATCTACAGTGCTAAAATACCACATGTGAAAGTGAAAGGTTTTAAAATAAGCTCTTCCACGAGAACGGTATAGCTCACAGATGAACACAGATAAACACGGATGGGAATATAGCAAATTAATGCTTGTTCCTATCCAGTAGCTGCCGGATGGGAACACACTTGTTTGCGAAATTTAATTTAGCATATGGTCCCGTTCACAAGTTCAACTTATGAGCGAGTTATAAATCCATGAAAATCCGTGAGCAAAAAAGGAGAATAAATGAAAAAATTAGTAATAGATATTATCAACAAATTGAACACTCCTGAGATCAGTTACGCTGACGTTCGCTTCACAAATACAGATGACCAAACAGTTTATTTTGAGAAAGGAAACCTGAAGCATTTTGGATCGGACATGGATTCGATGTCGCTTGGAATCCGTGTTCTGGTCAACGGTTGCTGGGGATTTGCCGGCACTACAATTCTTACCGATGCTTCCATAGAAAAAACCATTAAGAAAGCTATTGCCAATGCCAAAGTTGGCAGCAGATTTCGCAGGGAACCGGCTTCATTTAAAAAACTGAAACCCGTTAAAGCAAGTTACACATTCGCTCCCAAAGAAGACCCATTCCAGATGGATGATAAATTCAAGATAGATTACCATGAAAAGATCGCAAAAAAACTGGTTGGGAATGAGAAGATCGTTTATTCATACATCTATACCGTGTTTTATAGGCAATACAAAATATTTGCAAACACAGAAGGAACATTCGTAGACTCCTTTGTTTACGACACCATGCCCATGATGTATGTGCTGGCTTCCGATGGCAAAGAAACAATGTGCCGAACCTGGCCTGGTCATATGAATGGAAGACGTGGTGGATTCGAAGTAGTACGAAATGTAAAGATGGAAGAAAATGCCGATAAGATCATTGAAGAAGCTATTAAACTGCTGGATGCACCTCGAATTGAAGAAGAACGAGCAGATATAATTATTGGTGGAGGACACCTCGCTCTACAGTTGCATGAATCTGTAGGGCATGCCACCGAAGCGGACAGGATATTTGGCAAGGAAATTTCTTATGCAGGAAAAACATTTATCAAGCCCGCAATGCTTGGTACTTTCGAATATGGCTCGAAAATTGTAAATATTTTCAGCGACAGCACCAATGAAGGAGGAATGGGATTTCACCTGGTGGATGATGAAGGAACTCCCGGTGCATCTGTGGATATTGTGAAAAACGGCATCCTGCTGGATCAGCAAACTTCTCAAGAAACAGCTGCTCTTCTGGAGGTACAGCCCAGTTCCAATATGCTGGCTTCTTTTGCTGATGATATCCCACTCATCCGTATGACCAACTTCTGCCTGGCACCTGGAAAAGGTTCTCTGGGCGATCTGATCAAATCTACAGAAAATGGTTATTATATAGATTTCACCAAAACCTGGAGCATCGATGATAACAGAAATAATTTTCAGTTCACTACCGAGATCGGCTGGAAGATCGAAAATGGAGAACTCAAAGGAATCGTGAAAGAACCAACTTACTACGGAATTACTCCCGAATTCTGGGCAGCCTGCAATGGCATTTGCGGACCGGAAGAATGGGAATTCCACGGCACTTTCCATTGCGGGAAAGGTGAACCCGGACAAAGTATGCATCTTTCTCATGGAGTTGCTCCTGCCAGGTTCAAAAATATAGTGTGTAATGTGAAAGCATAGTTGGGTAGAAGTGTATATGCGTGGAAGCGTGAGAGGGTTGATGGGTATAAACCTTTAAAAGGTTATGACACGGCAGGTTTATTCTTGCAGATTGAATCAAACATTTCAGGGGCGCATCAGAGTGATTCGTCCTGCATTAATCACGTAGTAGGAGCTATGTGACGAGGGGAATATGACAGAACATGAATACTATGAGATTATAAGATTTATTACACAATGCTTTAGAGATATAGCAGATAAGGATTATATTAATGCTAGATTTTGCTATTTCAGTCAACTTGATAATCAGTGTTTGTGGTCTTCACAACAGGCAATTGAAAAGTATATTAAATCAATCCTTCTTTTGAATGGTGTATCAACCTTAAAACTTAATCATGATCTTAATAAATCAGTTGAAAAACTTAAAACTATCAAAGATATTAATTTCAATTTTGTTTCTGATCCAAATTTTAATAAATATATTAAATATTTGGATACGTTTGGAAATAATAGATATTTAGAATTTACTTCTCACTTGAAACACGATATTATTCTAAATTTAGATTCTGTAGTGTGGCAAATCAGAAGATATTGCCAATATATACGTAAATACACAGCTGGTATTAGTAAAATTGCAGAATTCCCATTAGATGCTAAATCAAAAAAAGATATCGAATTAGATTTTAGTAAATATCCCAATAGATTTAGAATTAATGGAGGATACATTGAAAGCTTATTAAATGTGAGAACGAATTCGCTAGCAAGAAAATATTTAATCTATAAAAATCCATATTTTGGAATAAATAGAAAACATAAGTTGAAATATCGGTTTTATTCGACAACTTACTCAATATATTTGCATAGTCGACCTAGGCTTTACGAAAATCTAAAACATTTAGTACAATTTAGTAGTGAAACAAGGAATTATTTTAGAAATAAAATATAGAGTTACCCGATGCAATATCGAAAATTCGACTCGCAGGTTCAATCATGCAACCTGAACAAAATATTCGGACGCATCAGAATGATACGTTCTGCAAAAAGCACAAGAGGTAAAAAATGCATTATATTTTATTAGGTTTTGCACCGGGACTTTACTGGTTGTGGTATTTTTACCAGAGAGATAAACTGGAACCCGAACCCAAGAAACTGGTTTTTATTGCTTATTTCCTGGGAATTCTTGCAGCAGGCCTTGTGATCTTCATCCACATGCCTTTCAAACTGAATTATTTTATAAGTGCCGTGGTAACTGCTCCCATTCTTGAAGAGCTCGCCAAATTCCTGATGGTATGGGCATATTTATATAGAAATAAGAACTTCAGTGAACCAATGGACGGCATTGTATATGCAGCAGCAGTTGCCCTGGGTTTTGCTTCTATAGAGAATGGACTGTATCTCTTCAGAATAAACCAGCAGGCTAAATTCCTGCTTTCCAATGTTATACTGATCCGAGCTTTTCTTTCTGTACCAGCTCATGCTCTTTTCTCCGGCATCTGGGGATATGCGCTGGGAAGATACAAATTTGATAAAAAGAAAAACCGCTTTATCGTGTTGTATGGACTTCTTCTGGCAATGCTTCTTCATGCTGCATTTAATTACGTATGTCTCATACCGGTATATTCTTCTTTCGGATTACTCATTCTTACTGCAGCTATGTGGATGCTCATGAATAAAAAGATTCTAAAAGCAGAAAAGGATTCACCCTACAAAAAGAAATTCCTGTTTTTTAATTGGAAAAAGAAATCATAAAAAAGAGGAGTAATGAATAAATATTTCTTTTGTGTGATGCTTATTCTAATTGGTTCAATATTACATTCTATCACACTGAAAGAAGCTTACGACTCTGCACCATCTCAGGCAGGATACGATAAATACTTAGAACTGGAAACAGGTGTGATATATACTGGCGGACTGCTCATCGGAAAAGTACTCAACCCCATAACAGCGGAATTGGAAGGTGAGAATTTACAGGATGTTCGCATACAGGGTAATGGAGCTATCCTCGACCTGCAGGGTGAGCAGATATGCATTTCTTATTGTGAAAATATTTTAGATATAGATAACTGCATTATTATCAACGGAAATATTCGCTATCGGGGGATTAATCTTCCTTCAGGGTTAATTCAACCAACAGGTTATGTGGAATATTGTACTTTTTATCAAACACATGATTATGGTGTAAGATTATATGGTTCTGGTGCAGGAATAAGGCTTGAAAAAAACATCCTGGTTAATGCAGTGGAAACCGGAGATGATTTTACATACATTAACGGCAGTTCGATGGAGTGGCTTCCTACTGGAGCAAATGTTGCTATTAGCATTTTTTACAGCACATACGGTATGCCGCAACTTATCGATAACTGGTCATATCATTCAAATGAACAGATTAATAACGATCCTATTCGTCATTTTGTTGAATTATGCGAATATGGCTGAACCCCACCACAGCAGGTCAGTTGGGCCTGGCAGAATAATATGGTGGGCATCGATCCGCAACTTACCGATCCGGAGAATGGAGATTACAGCTTGCTTCCCGGTTCTCCTGCAACAGGCTACGGATGTCAGATATTTCCGCCGGATATGCTTTACAAATCAGATGATTTGCCTGAACCTACTTTTATTCAATACAATAATTACTCTTCCAGAAGTTCCATTGAGGTTTCGGGTTGTATCACCATTAACACAATTTGGGATGTGGACACAGTGAAAGTGGTGGATGATGTTTTGATCGAAAATGGAGTTACGGTCACTATAACACCCGGCACGAAAATTGAATTCCAGGATTATTATACGTTGTTTGTACAGGGTCAACTTCTGGCATGCGGAGAACCTGGAAATTTCATTCATTTTACCAGTGCACAACCGGAACTGTTTTCCATTGATCATTCACCACTGGGAAGTTGGAATAGTATAAGATTTGATGATACCTCGTCGTTAAATGGAACTTCCAAACTGGAATACTGTATTATAGAATATGCCAAAGAGATAGAGGAAAACGGCGTTGGAGGAGCAATTTATATTTATAATTTTTCTGATTTGGAAATAACTAATTGTATCTTTCAAAATAATTTTGCCGATTATGGTGCAGTTATGGGACTGGAATATCGCTCTGCTCCAATTATTACAAACAATTTAATGTTCGATAATTACGCTTTCCTGGGTGGGTCTCCCATTTATTGTACTTATTCATATCCGCGATTGTTAAATAACACAATGGTAAATAACACAGTCTTAAATGAAGATCTCTTTTTTAATACTGGAACAATTCACACATTTCTTTCCAAACCACAGATCATAAATAATATCGTCTGGGATAATCTCAACTATTACCTGGGAGGAACTCAATTACTTGAGTGCAAAGGATTTTATACAATTTACAACAACATCGAATCCGGTCATGAGGGAGAAGGTAATATCGATTCAGATCCTTTGTTCATTAATTCTGCAGGAAATGAATTCATGCTCCGAAGCGACTCTCCCTGCATAAATACCGGAACACTGGATTTGCCTTTTGGAATGGAACTTCCTGATTACGATCTATCAGGAAATCCCAGGATAACAGGTGATCATGTCGATATGGGTGCGTATGAATACTTTACAACCGAGTTCACTAACAACCAGTTATCAGTGACCAATGACCGATTAACCAATTACCCGAATCCCTTTAATCCATCAACTACTATCTATTTTCCAACCACGGAGATTACAGGGTTCACGGAAATGAAAATTGAAATTTATAATATAAAAGGACAGCAAGTAAAAACTCTTTTCCCGAACTTGTGTCATCCTGAGCCTGTCGAAGGACGAGGAGCAAATAATCAATATTCCGTTACCTGGGATGGAAAAGATGCAAATGGTGATAAGGTTAGTTCAGGTATATATTTCTACAAATTAGAAGTAGGTGATTACAAGAAAATTAAGAAGATGATGTTATTAAAATAGGAATTCATAAAGGAGGATATATGAAAAAAAGTGAAAAAGGAAAATTGATCGCAGGTCTTATTTTAGTATTTTTAGGGCTTTCATTATCGGGAATAAATATTTTTGCCGGTTTTGGTGAAAATCTATTCCTGCTGCTTCTGGGTGGACTATTTATAGCTTGGTATTTTTATAAAAATGCTTATGGGTTACTCATCCCGGGCTGTATCCTGACTGGATTAGGATTAGGATCATTTGGTTCTAATTTTTTCTGGGGTTCTCCTCATCACAGCACCCTGGGTATTGGAATTGGATTTCTTGCAGTGTATGTTATCGATCTGCTGAATAACGGTAAAACACACTGGTGGCCCCTTATTCCCGGTGGCATAATGACTGTATCATCTCTGGCTCAGGGTCCTTTTGGTTTCCGAAATCTTTTCAAGATCGGTTGGCCAATAGTTATCATAATATTAGGATTATGGATCATCGCAAAATCAACCGGTATAGTTAAATCTAAGGAGGAAAAAGATGAGCAATAACGAAATTCAAAACTTCAAAGATAAAAGAAGAAAAGACGTTGATAGATTTGATAACATCGGCTGGGGATTATTCCTTATTGTGTTGGGAGCTATCTGGCTTTTTCCAGATAAATTGGTTCCAGAAGGAACCTTTCTGTTTTGTGTTGGAATAATACTGCTTGGCATGAATCTCATCAAATATGTGAAAGGTTTCAAAACAAATGGCTTCACTATATTTCTAGGATTAATTGCTTTAATCGCCGGATTGTGTGCTTTCCTGGGAAAACCTGTTGGTATCTTCCCGCTCATACTCATTCTCTGGGGAATAAGCATACTCATAAAAATTATATTTAAGAAAAAAAGAACTCCGGAAGAAAATGAATAAGAAAGTTCTCGTTCCCATTGCAAACGGCACGGAAGAACTGGAAGCAGTTGGCATCATAGATACACTTCGCAGAGCTAGCGGAACGGTTCTGGAATTTTCTTTTCAACAGTTGAAATCCTTTAATGAAAAATTATTATTAATTGAAGTGCATTCTTTTTTTTTTAAATCGGCATAATATAAATTGCGTCAAGAAATTGGCAATAAGCAAACGTTAAGAAAAATCTTCTGTTTGAGTAGTTTTCTAATTTATTTCATAGATTCTACTTAGAAATTAACGAGTTAAGATTTTTTAGTGGTGTTTACCAATTTTAGTAATTTATATTCGCAGAGAGTTTTTCTTTGCTTCGTTTCTTTTGTCGGTACAAAAGAAATGAAGATCAATGTTGCTAATCTCTGGCTTGAAAAACTTCTTATTATTCTTGAAGATAAAAAGAACACAATGACTTTGAATTTTTTCGAGAGATATCTGAAAAGCATAAAACTATTGACAGCGTAACCTTAGAAAAAAATAGTGCTTCCCTGAATTTTAAGGTTATTATTTGTAGCAGGAGATAGAGATGAAAAAAGGAATTCACCCGAAATATGAAAAGGTAAAAGTTACCTGTGTTTGCGGTAACACCTTTGAAACAAGATCTACCAGTCCAGGGATCAATAAGGTTGAGATATGTTCTCAATGTCATCCATTCTATACTGGGAAACAAAGATCAGTTTCCAAACAGGGTCGTGTAGAAAAATTTAATCAAAAATACAATCTTAACAAAGAAAAATAGAAACTTACACATATTCGGCACCACAACTACAATCATTTTTGTTGTGGTGCGTTTTTTTTGGGAACAATTAATGAAAGAAACAAAAAAACAAATTCAAGTTGGTGGTCAGGCAGTTATCGAAGGCGTGTTGATGCGTGGACCGAAATACCTGGCAACTGCTATCCGTCGTAAAGATAATTCCATTGAACTGAAGAAAGAGAAATTCATCAGCAAAACGCAGAGCAAGGGTTTTTATGGTTTACCTGTTATCAGGGGATTTGTATCTCTCATCGAGATGCTGATAATAGGTATCAAAACTTTGAATTTTTCTGCATCCCGTGCTGAACTGGACTGGGAAGAAGAAGAAAAAAAATCTAATAAAAAGAAGAAAGAAAAATCAGAGTCACACAAAAAAATAGAAGAAATTCTGAGTTATATTTTTGCTTTTGGACTGGCATTTCTTCTTTTTGCTTTTCTTCCTTACCAGATAGCGGAATGGATGAAGCTGGGAAAAGAAAATATTTATTTCAATCTCTTTGCCGGTGCTATCCGCATTATTTTTTTTGTATTGTACGTGTGGATAATCAGCAGGCTGAAAGATGTTCATAGGTTGTTCGAATATCACGGAGCGGAGCATAAATCTGTATTTGCCTACGAGAATGGCAGCGAACTTTCGGCAGAGAGCGTACAGAAATTTAAAACACTGCATCCACGCTGCGGAACCAGTTTCATGTTTTTTGTGCTGCTTATCGCAATCCTTATTTTCTCGATAGTAGATACGATCTTTGCATATTTCTTTGGAGTTCCATCTGTTCTGTTGCGATTGGCTTATCATTTCCTGATGCTTCCGTTTATCTCTGGTATTTCCTATGAAGTATTGAAGTTATCCGGGAAAAACATACACCACCCGCTTGTTAAATTGATGACCGCTCCCGGACTTGCATTGCAAAAGATCACTACCCAGCAGCCTGACGATGCACAGATCGAGGTGGCAATAATAGCTATGAAATACGCTTTGGAGATGGATACCTCAGAATATCAAAACGTTAAGTTCATCGAGAACGAGAATAAGTAATGATCTCAAAAGATAAGATCCAATCACTTCAAACAGAATACGAAGAACTGAAAAAAGAAATCTACGATCCTGCCAAAATGACTGACAGGCGCTATTATAGCAAGATTTCCAAACGTTTCAAAGAACTTGAAAACATCCTACAATGTTATAACTTGATAATTGAACTTGAGCAAACGGTGACAGATAATAGTGAATTAATAGAAACGGAAGAAGATGAAGAACTGAAAAACCTGGCAATGGAAGAAAACACCGAAATACAATTAGAGATCGAGCAGAAAAAAGAAGAATTGGAAGATTTACTCTCTCCCAAAGATCCTAACGATGAAAAAGATGTTATAGTTGAAATAAGGGCAGGAACCGGTGGAGAAGAAGCCGCACTGTTTGTGGCAGATCTCTATCGGATGTATTCTTATTTTGCAGAAAAAAAAGGTTGGAAACTTTCTGCACTTTCATCAAGCCAAACCGGAGTTGGTGGATTTAAAGAGATCATCTTTGGTCTTTCCGGTGATAATGTTTACGGCACCATGCGTTTTGAGAGTGGTGTCCATCGTGTACAGCGGGTTCCTGTAACCGAATCTCAAGGCAGAGTTCATACCTCGGCAATATCAGTTGCAGTTCTGCCCGAAGCAGATGAAGTGGAAATAGAGATCGACCCCAATGACCTGAAGATCGATGTTTACAGGTCTTCCGGGCATGGCGGGCAAAGTGTGAATACCACAGACTCTGCCGTGCGCATCACCCACCTTCCTACAGGATTAGTTGTAACCTGCCAGGATGAAAAATCTCAACTTAAAAACAAAAACAAGGCGATGAAGGTTTTACGTTCAAGATTACTCGATATTGAAATTGCTAAACATGAGGCTGAAATATCGGCTTCACGTAAATCACAGGTAGGAACAGGTGACCGCAGCGCCAAGATAAGAACCTATAATTTTCCGCAGTCCCGGGTGACTGATCACAGAATAAATTTGACATCTTATAAGCTGAACAACATATTGCTCGGTGAACTCGATGAATTCATAGATGCCTTGAAAGTGGCATATAAAAACGAGATCATAAATAATTAAAAAATGTGGATTATTACTCTTTTAATAGTTTTCATATTTTTTATTCTATCTGCCTTTTTCTCCGGAATGGAAACAGGGCTTATCTCTATTGACCGGATGAAAATGGAGCAGCAGGCTAAGAAAAGTAAAAAGAAAAAACAGATATTAAGCGTACTGGAAAACCCTGACAAACTTTTTGGTACTACTCTTTTTGGAAATAATATTTCTGTTGTTATTGTTACTTCACTTTCCATTCTCCTGATAAACACCTTCAACCAGAAAAATACTTTTCATGTTTCTGAAAGTGCTGCCACATTGATCATTGCAGGTGCTATCCTTATTTTTGCTGAGATCATTCCCAAAGCATTGTACCGGGAAAATCCAAATAAACTCGTTACACGTGGATTTCTATTTCTCAGGTTCTTCAGCCTTATTCTGCTGCCTTTTGTTAAATTTGTCTCTCTCTTGAATTCTCTTTTAGCCAGAATGTTCAAGTTATCAGAAAAGAACGGTTTTCATATTTTAACACGCGAGGATCTTTCCTACATGCTGACAGAGACAAAGGATGACGGCATCCTGCATGAAGATCAACGTGATATGCTGGAAGAAGCCCTGGAATTTACAGAGTTGGATGCAGAAAATGTTATGATCCACCGAACTGAAATCGTAGCATTTGAAAAAAATACTCCCATAGAAGAAGTAATATCCGTTGCCAAAGAAAAAGGCTTTACCAGGTTCCCTGTTTATGATGAATACCTCGATCATATTACTGGTATCCTCATTATTTATGACCTGATAAAGAAGGATAATGTTGGTAAAATGAAAGCTTCTGATTTTGTGAGGGAAGCCTTCTTTGCCCCGGAAACAATGGATGTGGATAATTTGCTTGCCGAGATGCAGGCAAATAAAAACAGTATGGCTATTATCGTTGATTCCTTTGGTGGAACTGCCGGACTTGTAACTATCGAAGATATCCTAGAAGAAATCGTCGGTGAAATCGAAGATGAATATGATACCACCGCTCCCATGGAAGTTGAAAAGATAGGAGAAAACCATTATCAAGTGCAGGGGTTTGTCGAGATCGATTTTCTGAATGATGAATATGAGATGAACCTGCCGGAAGGTGATTATGAAACAATTGCCGGGCTCATTATCGAGAAGTTGGAAAAGATCCCCCGCCAGAATACCAAACTTACTATAAATAAGTGGAACATAACTGTCCTGCAGGTTTCCGATGTAAAGATCCTGAAACTGGAAATGAAATATATTGGCGATAAAAAAGCATGATAATAAAGACCAATATCCTGAATCCTGTTTCTTTACAAAAAGCAGAATTCTTCCCTGATGTCTTCATCTCAATATCGCAAGGTAAAATAAGCTCTATTTCCAAGGCAACTCTAAGTCACGATTTTATCAATCATTCAGATCTGATCTGCATTCCGGGACTTATTGACACACATGTGCATCTTTCCCAATTCTATATTCGCGGTTCACACAGCCCGAATCTACTGCACTGGTTGAACACTTACACTTTTGCCGAAGAATTCCGCTCGAAAGAACCGGACTATGCCAGAAAAGTTGCTCAGGATTTTTTCCGTGATTCCATTAAAAAGGGAACTACCACTTCTGTTATTTATACAGCACCTTTCAAACAGGCATGTGAAATTGCATTTGAAGTTGCACAGGAATTTGGAGTGCGTGCTGTCATCGGTAAAACCATGATGGACACTGGTTGCCCTGATTTTCTAAAAGAAGATAAAAATACATCTTTCCAGGATAGTGTGGAACTCTTTGAAAAATGGAATAAAAAAACCGATCTTCTGGAATATGTTTTCTCACCCCGATTTGCGCTTACCTGTTCCGGTGAATTAATGCAGCTTATCGGTGATTTTGCAAAAGAAAATGATGCTTTCATTCAAACCCATCTTTCCGAAAATTATGAAGAAATAAAGACCACTCTCCAGCTTTTCCAGGATTGTGAAACCTACACTGCTATTTACCGGAAATATAATCTTCTGGGACCCAAAACCATCCTGGGTCATGTACTTCACGTGGATGATAAAGAAATCGATATCCTGCGTAAAACCGGCATTAAGGTTGCCCACTGCCCCGATTCTAATTTCTTTCTGAAAAGCGGTATGTTCCCACTTCAGCGAATCAAGGAAGCAGGTATAGATCTTGCCCTGGCTTCCGATGTGGCGGGTGGTACTTCGCTCAGTATGCTGAATGTAATGAAGATGTGCAGCTTCCGCCAGGACGATTACGTTGTATCTCCGCAGGAAGCATTTTATTATGCTACTCTGGGTGGTGCCAAAGTGCTGGGTAAAGAAAATATTATTGGATCAGTAGAAGAAGGTAAAGATGCTGACCTGGTATTCCTCAAAATTCCTGAGCAAAACAAATACAACTGCAGTGAACTGCTATCCAAGCTCATTTATATAAATGAGGAAGTTGAAATAATCTCTACAATGGTGGCTGGCAGGAAGGTATTTTAGTACAACCTCATCCTGCTGTCCTTCTCCCAAACGGAGAAGGAACATAAGAAACGCAAGAAGAATGACTCTATCCAGATTCCGTTGTCATTCCCATGCACTGTGTCCGGCTTTTGACGGAAACGGGAATCCATGTTTTTCAACTTTAAAAGCACTAAGGAACTTATTTATTTCACACTATGTAATTATTTCGCAATAAGTTAACTCGATTTTTTTCACTTGACGTTATATAAATCTTTTTTTACTAAGTTTTTATTATTAAAATAATAATGATTTAACTTTAGATCAGAGGACAAAATAATGAATGTAGAAGGATTTTTTTTGGGCTCAGGTTTTGCATTATAGTGCTAAGTTTAGTCAAAAAATTTTTACATAATGAATACTTATTATTTATAAATGATGGAGGAAAATTATTATGTCCCATATAGTTGAATTCACAGTGAAAGGGTTAGCTGGAAAGTCTGAACCAATTCATAAAAAATTAGATAGGCATCTAAATATCTTTTATGGTCTTAATGGAAGTGGGAAAACATCTCTATTGAAAATATTACATTCTTCTATGACCGGAAATGCTGAGATTCTAAGAAATGTACCTTTTACTGAAGCAACAGTTAAAATTTATTCAATTTTGTATAACAAAATTTTTACTCGTAGTATTAGCAAAAAAATGCTAATAGAAGATTCATCTTTAGATTTGTTTCCTGAACATCTTGAAAAATCAGAAATTACTGACATTATTATAAAACGTCATCAAAGAAATGAACAAATTCGTTGGACTCAGGCACCACAAATGAGCGAAGATAAAGAAAGCGAAATAACTTCTTGGCAACATCGATATTTACCTACTTCTCGTTTGCATCTTACAGAGGATATGCGTTTAAGTCATTCAGAATTCCTACCTGATAAATCACTAACAGAAGAACAACTTGATATTTTCTTTGCTGAGTCACTTAAAAAACTTTGGAAAAATTACTCCTCAGACATATTAATTGCGGTTCGAAAGGCTCAAGAAGAGGGACTTGCTAGTATATTAAGAGCCGTTCTTTCAACTGCTAAGAAAAGATCAAAGACACAAAATAATATTGATTTAGAAAAAGCTTATCTGAGCGTGAAGAATTTCCTTAAACAACAGGGATCTCCACGTATCATTGGTAAATTTGAGGACTTTTTACAACGATACAAGACAGACGATTCTCTTCAACAGGTTGTTCAGGATATTTACGCGATAGAACTTCAAATTGATGAAGCTACGGCTCCACAGCGACAATTACAGAAATTAATAGGAAATTTATATAGCGGAAATAAAAAAGTTATTTTTGAAGATATGGGTATTTCTGTCCGTGATGAAAATGATAAACTGATAAGTTTAGCTTCACTTTCTTCGGGCGAGAAACATCTTATATGGATTTTAGTTGAAACTCTTTTAGTAAAAGAAAGTAGTATTATGGTGGATGAACCAGAATTATCTATGCACATTGATTGGCAAAAAAAACTTGTTGCTATCATGCAAATATTAAATCCTAAAGCTCAGTTTATTCTTGCTTCACATTCACCGGAAATTATGGCTGATGTTGCAGATGATAAAATACTATCATTATGAGTAGATTAAGACATTCAAAAAATGGATTTATCCGAAGTCTCCAAATATCTCGTTATAATCTTTTTGCTTTTGTTGAAGGTAAGGTTTGTGACCCTTATTTTTATGGTAAACTTTGTGATATCACGTGTTCTTCATCGAATTATCAATATGAAGTACGGATAGCTAAAGAATTACCAAATAATTCTGGAGGCAAACAAGCACTGGTTAATTTTTATAAATATGTCCGAACAAAAAAAAAATTATTATCTGATTTTCATGGGAAAAAGACAGCATTAGTTTTTTTTATGGACAAAGATATTGATGATATTTTAAGAACAAAATGCAGATCTCCACATGTCATTTATACACAATATTATGACTTGCAAAATCAAATATTTAAGCATTCCAATTTTGTAGAAGGAGTTGCAGCAGCTTTATCTATTGATCCTAATCTACTCAAAAGTAAATCACTTTTTATTAATGATTGGTGTAAAGTAGTTGCTTTTCGTTGGAGAGAATGGATAGCATTATGCATTCTTGCTCAAAAGTATAAAGTAAGAAATAGTGCTAATTATAGGCTTACTTCCCAAGTAAACCATTCCCTTAACGGTTCACTAGATACATTAAAATATAACCAAAAACTAGAAGAAATTCGTTTATCCCTTAGTTGGAATCATACAAAAATAGCAAAGGAAATCGGTAAATTGTTAAAATACGTTGATAAATGCTTTTTAAATGAAAATCATGATAGAATATTTAAAGGCAAATGGTATAACACACTGATAGAAATAGATTTAAAGGATACTTTTAGAGGTCATCCTCTTAATTTTCAAGGAGTTGCTAAAAGAGTATCTCCCACATTAGTAACGACATTGGATTTTTCTAAACCTTGGTCTGAACATTTTACTATTCCTTTGAAAACCATAGTAAATATGTTATAAAATTGTATTATACTGAATAATGCAATGGAACTAACAAAAACCTTAGCAAGCAATTTTTATTTAATTTCTTAAAATTTTTTACCATATGCTGATTCAATTTTGAAAACCGAACCAAACGTTTTATAAATATAAGATTCAGATTAATAACTAAACATGCAAATAAGAAGTGAACTTCGGACAGAACAATGATCTGTTTCTACATTCTTAATTCTTAATTTTCCTCTTCACCTGCACCAGCACAGCACCCACAGCAGCGATCAGCATGCCTGTTCCTTCCTGCAAGGTAATGCTCTCACCCAGAAAAACCCAGGCAAGAATTGCTATCTGAATCAGCATTGTACCATTAATAATACTGGATTTCATGGCAGTGAGTGTACGCAGAGTTACATTCCACAGAGTAAAAGCAAATGCTGTATTGATGCCTGCCAGCCAGAGCAAAAATAGCCAGTTCCGTAAATTTAATAATGGTATTCCATCTTTGGCAAATCCAATAATTACCAACAGAAATGCTCCCACTCCCATACTCACAAATGTAACCACCATAGGACTGATGTTCCTGCTGCGATTTACGCTCCTCCCGATGACGGCTGAGAGGGCATTTGCCAGGATACCAATTCCCATTATTGTCAGTCCGATACCCCGGCTTCCTGCCAGATCTACCGGGAAAAAATAGGTGATGATGCCCTCAATGAACAGCACAGCTCCACTCCATTGCAGGAGAGAGGGTTTTTCACTCAATAACCATATCCCCATTATTGCTACGATGATCGGTGTAAAATTCAGCATCAAGCTCACAGTAACCGAGGGCAAGAAATACAACCCCAGAAACATGCAGCCCTGGGTGAAAGTATAAAAAACAAGACCCAGCAATATGAGTTTTTTCCACTGAGTTTTAGTCAGTTGTTTCAGTTCGGTGATGTATTTCTTTTTGAGGAAAAAAGGAATAAAAAAGAAAAATGCCAGCATGTAACGCAGTCCGGCAAAGGTTATAGGTGGAATTTCCACTAAACCTTTCTTAATAATAATAAAGGAAGTAGACCACAAAAATGTGACCAACAGCGCTTGCAAGATTGCTTTAATATGACTGGATTTTTTCATTGGTTTCTTAAATGATTTTACAGCTAATGTGTCAATATTATCTCCCCTTCCGCACCTTCAAACTTCTGCCCTTTCTTTCTTTTACACTCACACTTTTTCTAACAAAAAAATTGACTTAAAACAGTACTAATTTAAGCAGTCTATCAGTTATTAGAGGAGCATGGAATGAACAATAAAATTTATATAACCTTATTTATTTTTTTATTGATCTACTTATCATTAAATGCAGAAGATCCCCTCATCATAAGAGAGAATACGAACTTCGCCTGGGAAAGTAATTCTGTAACTTTGGAAGATGGAGTCGTCAGCATTTGGGCAGACACAAAAACCAGCGTCTGGAACATCTATATCCAAAAAGTAGATGCTGCTGGAAACATGCTGTGGAACAATGGTGAACCTCTCCTTCTCGACGAGAAGATAAACACATTTTGGGGAGCAAAGAAAATTGTAGCTACCAGCGATAATTGTGTGATATTGATATGGGTTAACTGGACAGGTATAAATAATTATAGTAGAATGTATGCTCAAAAAATCAGCAGTTCAGGCGAAATACTCTGGTCACAAAACAACGAATTACTGGTCGATAATACTTTTATATGTTATCCATATCTCATTGCCAATGACGTCGGCGGCGCATACATATTTTATCTTGATGGTGAGAATAGCGGGATCATGGGTATAAATCTGGATGCGGATGCCATTGATCTCTGGTCGGCAAATCCTGATCCGCTTTTTACGGATGTCAGTTTAAGAGATATCGTCTCCGATAATTACGGCGGTTCTATCATTAATTACATTGAGCTTTCCGGTGACGAAAACCTGATGGCTGCCCGTATCGATTTTGACCGGGAAATTCTATGGAATCAGGTAGTAGCTGTTTCGCTGCCCAGCTATTATTATCCTGAAATTACTTCTGTTGGAACTAACGACTTTATTATCTGGTGGCGTTGGGATGAATCTGTTATTGGTCAACGCCTTGATCTGCAAGGAAATATCTATTGGGGTGCGGAAGGAATAGTGATCAACGATGAAGCTGTTTATGTAAACTCCCGAACAATACTTACTGGGAATGATGACAGTTTTTTTATGGGATATTTAATACAAGCACCTCATCCGAATGAGTACATTTTCAAAATCCAGAAAACAGACCTGAATGGAAATTCACTTTGGACTGCAACGGTACTTGATGATATTTATTATCCCTTATTTAATTTACAAACAACGCCAGATCAAGGCTGTTATGTTATATGGTATTTTGGTTCGGACATAATAGTTCAAAATATCGATTTGAATGGAAACAAATTATGGGGAGATAACGGGATTTTACTTGGCTCGGAATATTATTCTGCCTGGCTGCAATATGGAATACAGATCAATGAAGTAAACAACCATATCCTATTTACCTGGCAACTAATTAAAAAAGGAATATCTCATCTCAGATATCAGTGTCTTGATCAATCAGGTAATATTCTGCTTCCAGAAGAAGGTGTCGATATCAGGTGTGGAATGCTTTCCGGCATAGATAACTTCCAAATCGTCGGGAATAATAATTCCAGCTACTATTTGTGGGAAGATTGTAGATACGGTCAAATGAGATTATTTACTCAACGTGTATCGCCTGGTGGAGCAAATTATTTTCCCGAATTTGGTATCGCTCTCACCGATACAGCTTTTAGTAATCAGTTAAATTTTGTAGCCAAAACACTTCCAGAAGGTGGAGTTGCAGTCGCCTGGAACGAAGTGAAAGAAATTGAGGAATTAGTAAGAGTACGCTGGCAGATCTTAAATCCGGATGGAACTGTGCTTTCTCCCAACGGAAATGATATCACCGTTGATGTAGCGAATGATCAAACCAAACCACAAATAGACATTGTGGATGGAAATATTATCATCATCTGGATGGAAAATGATCAGATCATGGCGCAGAAGCTCGTTAATTATTC
>JAUXIJ010000114.1 GCA_030621085.1 Candidatus Cloacimonadota bacterium
TTTGCGCAATCCCCGTTTACGCCATTGTTAAACGACTTTCCGCTTCGATGCGTTTGCGAGTATCTAATAGTTGTCACGCCGACATTAATCAACATGGAGCGAAGCGGAATGTTGATTAACGCCGGGCGTGCCACGTTCTCTTGCCTTTCTCTTAATCTGAATGTGGAGGCTTTTGTTAGCAGCATCTTTCCCTATTTCAATAACAGACATTTCCTAACTGCTTCAGTTTTACCATTCACGTTCAATTTATAGAAATAAATTCCTGAGGAGACTTTCTTTTCGTTTTCATCCTTGCCATTCCAGATAGCAGAATGCTCTCCTGATGACAGAACTTTATTAACAAGTTCTTTTACTAATTGACCTTTGATGTTGTAAATAGAAAGGTTTGCTTCACCGTTCTCTGAAAGTTGAAAGCTGATTGTAGTCTGTGGATTGAAGGGGTTAGGATAATTCTGCTGTAAAAAGACTTCAGGAGTATATACAATTACATTGTCATCTAATCCCACGACTGGCCAACCAATAGTATTAGGACCACCATAAGCACCCATATCATTTATTATAGTTCCCATTGCAGGATATAAAGCATAACCAGGATTACTTGGATCTTCCGGGTCATAATAAATCGGGTCAGGATTACCTGCATCTATACAAGGAGAATTTTCCAGAAGTGAATACGGATGTTCACCAGTTCCGATAAATAGTGGATCTTCATCTATATTTCCTTCTAACCAGTTCACTGTGCCGTTATTGTTTGTTACAATTCCAGCTTCACCACCCTGAATATCTGAATAGGATATTGTGATTGTATTAGGTTCTAATTCATCAGCAAAATAAACCTCTTGTGGAGTATCATTCCACATAACACAATTAATTAAATTTAAACTGGAATTATGTAAGCAGCAAATCCCACCACCTTCATCTCCAGCAGAATTACCTGTTATTGTAACATTAACTAAACTAAGGTTGTTATAATAATAGCAGTAAATCCCACCACCAGCAATACTAGCTGAATTATTCGCTATCGTAACATTCTCCAAATCAGGACTGGAAAAAAAGCAACAGTAAAGCCCACCACCAGCAAAAGAAGTATTTCCACTTATGGTAACATTTTCTAAACTTGGACTGGAATATTCACAGTAAATTCCACCACCAGATACATCAGCAGAATTATCTGTTATTGTAACATTTACTAAATTGGGACTTGATTCCTCACAACGAATTCCACCTCCCCGATTAGCAGCAGAATTACCTGTTATTGTAACATTAACTAAACTCGGATTGGAATAATGATAGCACTCAATCCCACCACCCCAATCAGCTGAAGAATTACCTGTTATTGTAACATGAACTAAACTCGGGCTAGAATATGATATGCAGCAAATCCCACCACCAGTATAGTCAGCATAATTATCTGATATCGTCACATTCTCCAGACTCGGACTGGAATACAAGTTACAACAAATCCCACCACCATAATTAGCAGAATTACCAGTTATTATTAAATTATCCAAACTCGGGTTTGAACTATCATAACAGTAAATGCCACCTCCTTGATAAGTTTGAGAGGTGCTATTACCATTTGTAATTATAAAACCTGTTAAAATTGCAGTTGAGTCCTCTTCACTTTCAAATGTTACTACACTGCTATCTTGATTACCGTCAATGATTGTCTGGGAAATGTATATTGTATCTTGAATGGTTAGGAATAAAGAAGCAACTGTAATGTTTTTTCCATTATAATTAATGTTTTCTATATAAGTTCCTGGCTGTACAAGTACTGTGTCACTATCAACTGCAACATTAATCCCCGCTTGTATTGTTGGCTGGTCTGCTGGTACATTGATGATAGTTGCTGACAGAAATGAAATTAAAACAATGAAAAAGAAAACAGAAAATAGGAACTTCATAATAATCTCCTGATTTATTTAATAAGGATCATCTTCTTAACTTTCTGAAAATCACCAGCTTCCATTTTATAGAAATAAACACCCGAACCAACCCGCTTACCATTAGAATCCCTGCCATTCCAGATAATAGATTGTTCTCCTGCTGGTATTGATTCATTTACCAGTGTTTTTACTTTTTGGCCTTTGATGTTATAAACTGAAAGATCGACTTTGCTTGCTTCAGGAATTGAAAATATAATTGTCGTTGTTGGATTGAAAGGATTTGGATAATTAGATAATTGAATATCATCAATTGAAGATTGGATGTTATCGATAACTATTCCAACGGATTGTTCATAATAAAATGCTCCCATATCGGCAAATGTTCCGTCGGGATCGGGAGGTGAATTTGGGTCTCCGGCGTCGATACAGGGAGACATTGTAGAATCGGGAATTGGAAAATTAGCCCAGGTTAGATGGAAATCTCCATTTTGGGGATCTACAAATAAAGGATTATCATCAATGTTACCTTCTCCTTCCCAACCTCCTTGGATATCAGAGAATGATACCTGAACTGATGAATTTGATGAAAGATAGATTTCGTCAGGTGAATCATTCCATAAAATACAATTCTGAAAATATGGATCTGAAAAAAAACAATATATTCCACCACCATTAGAAACAGCAGAATTTTCACTTATCGTTGTATTTATTAATTCAGGATCAGAAAATTTACCGCAATAAATCCCTCCTCCGAAATTATTTGCAAAATTATTCGTAACCGATACTTTTTCAAAAGTAGGACTGGAATTACTAAGATTAATTCCACCACCATTTGAAGCAAAGCCGTTAATAACTCTCAAATTCTTAATTGTAGATTCTGTCAGATTAGTGATCGTAAATACACGGTTTTGATGATTAGCATCTAAAATAGTCTCTCCATTTTCCGCACCAATAATGGAAACATAATTTGTCGCACAATGTATTTGTATAGGAAAAGATTCACCATTTGTAGATGAACTATAAGTTCCGGCTGATATAAATATTGAATGAGTTTGTAAACTATCTGCATAGATCATATCGATGGCAAATTGTATTGTTTGCAACGGGTCATCCGGTGTCAGACCGGAATTTGAATCATCACCATCTACTGCTACATAAAGATCACCATTTACTTGATTATTTCCATAAGCATGTAGAATACTAAAGGAAAAATTATCGATAGGATATGCATGTGTTTCAGTTGGGTAATACACGGTAAATGTATCAACAAAAACATGAATTATATTAGAATAAACATATTCAAAATATAGATCATTTCCAAGATTGTTTGATGATGTATTTGAATAAATATTACAACGATTGTTATCGTCAAAATTAATATCCTCTCCAACCCAATATATACCACCACCAGTACCTGCATTATTATCTTTAATAGTAACATTTGCTAAATATATACTATTAGGATACCCGCAACCACTGGCAATTCCACCACCGGCATATCCTACTGAATTATCAGAAATGATAACATTAGTTAAATGCGGATGAGAATATGATTCTTCGCAGAATATCCCTCCACCTTTATAAGATGCGTAATTGTCGGTAAGAGTGATATTATTAAAACTCGGACTACTATACATATCACAAAAAATTCCACCACCTCTTCTGGCATTACCATTCCTGATTGTAAGATTTTCTACTATTATCGAATCATATTCTTTCGGACAATGCAAAATTCGATTTGATCCTTCACCGTCTAAAATAGTGAATCCCTGTTCTTCTCCCTGAATAGAAATATAATTTTTGCAAATTAGGGGATAGAATTCACCTGTTTGGGAAGGAGAATATATCCCGTTTGCTATATGAATTGTATAAGATTCTTCATTAAAGGATTCTATTTTCAATAAAGCATAATTGATTGAAAGAAGTGGGTCATCTGCGGTTAAACCGGTGTTGTCATCAGAACCTGTAGGGCTTACATACAAATCTTCATTCACCGGTTCGAATTTTGAATTTAAAATATCATAAGTAAAATTTTCCGTCGGATATGCAAAATAGTCGGTTGGTTCTGAAACTGTGAAAGTATCGACGATGATATTTATTATTGGGCAATTATAATAAGCATTTAAATCGGTACCTGAAGGTGCTGAATTTAAAAAGATATTACACCGATTTTCCGGATCAAAAATTAAATTGGAATTATCATAGCAGTAAATTCCTCCTCCTGTAGATTTGATAGCAATATTTCTGCTTATGGTAACATTTTCTAAATTTATTATGGAATTATCATGACAATAGATACCACCACCAGAGTAACCTGTTGTGTTTTCAATGATGACAACATCTTTTAAATATGGACAGGATTCTTTACAGAAAATACCGCCACCATCAAATCTTGCAGAATTTCCTTTGATTATAATATTTTGCAAAATCGGATTAGAGTATTTCATATATATTCCACCGCCTCTGCCGGAAGTTCCGGAAAGTGCTTGAGATTCTCCATTAGTAATTGTAAATCCACATAAAACGGTAGAATTATCTACATATCTAATAATGACCACACTTCCTTCTTGATCTCCATCAATCACAGTTGCTGAGATGTAGCTTGTATCCTGCGTTGTCAGAAACAAAGAAGCAACAGTGATATTCTTTCCGTTGTAGTTAATATTTTCCACATAAGTTCCCGGCTGCACGAGTACAGTATCGGCATCTACAGAAGTATTAATTCCTGCTTGAATCGTTGGTTGGTCTGCTGGGACATTTATTATAGTTGCTGATAAATTCAAGACAACAATGAAACTTATAAAAATGATTAAACTCTTCATTTCTCCTCCTACTTTTTAATAGCTGCTAACGGCGGCGTGCCACGTCATCTTGCCATGAGCATTGGATTTGAGTATTCTCAATATCCTGATGCGATTAGTAAGATGATAAAAGACGAACAAATCAAAGTCACGGGTTGCCGATT
>JAUXIJ010000016.1 GCA_030621085.1 Candidatus Cloacimonadota bacterium
GATTAATAACCGATTTTACTTAACTAATAGAAATGATGATAAATTAACTGTTATAAAAGCTATAAAATATGGCCAAATTATTGCAAAAGAATATAATTCAAGACTTGTCATACTTACAGCAACAAGAAAATCATATGCTTTAGAAAATGGACTTGGAAAAGCAAAAATTAACATCATTAATAAACGAGGAAAACTTGATGGAATAACTACTTCATTAGAGACCTTAAAGACATTTCAATATTCAAAACAAAACGATATAATTGTAGGTTTATATTTACCACCAAAGGAATATGACAAAATAGATTCAATTGTGGGAGATTCGCCAATTATTGCTACAGAATTCAGTGATGGTGAGTTAAATGATTGGATTAAAAGATGGAATGCTGTTGATATTGAGAATCCTGAAAAAGAAAATCCAACTTTGCAAATTGACTGTGTACTCAAAGTTGCATTAGATACATTAACAAATAGAATTAATTTAAGTTCGGGTTTATCACATAGTAGCGATAACCACTTAGCAAAGACTTATATAAGAACACTAGTTAAATATCATTATATTCACAATAGAGAAGATATTAATTCTTATCTAATTAAGAACTGTTGGAAAGCTAGTGATGCAAAACAATTTGTTAATTTGTTATTTAAAAAACTAGATGGTGGTAGATTTCAGGGCGGTGAAAAAACTGGTCTAAAAAAAATTTATGGCCGTTGGGTTGAAGAATGCAAAAATTAGTAAATCTTTAATAATTATTTTATTCATCTTAATAAAATGAGTGCAATAATTACAAAAGAAATTCACTTATTAACATTAGGTTATTGATATGATTAAAAGGCCATAACAAACGTGTCGGCAGTACAGTCGGTCGGTTTTTTTTTCTAAATCGTTCCGATTAAGACTTTAGTTGAACTGTTCGGTGTAATTATCAATTATTTTTCAACTTCTCCAATATCTCCCCAAAATTATCTGCATAAAAATCAGCATTTTGTTTTATTTTTTCAGTTTCATGGGCAGCATGTTCATCATAAATTGCATAAACGTCCATACCGGCATTTTTGGCAGCCTGCACACCTACCAGCACATCTTCTATAACCAGGCAATCCTGTGGCAGCATATTTAGTTCCCTGGCTGCTTTCAGAAAAATATCGGGGAATGGTTTACCTTTAATATCATCACAACCGGCAATAATGGAATCGAAGTATTCGAGCACCCCATTTGCCTGTAACACCGTTTCTGCCAGGTATTTGGAATTACTGGTTCCCACTCCTATTTTAATGTCTTTTTCTTTGAGAAATTGCAGCAGTTCTAATGCTCCCGGTTTAAGTTTAACATCGTTTTTATAATGTTCTGCCACCATTTTTGTCCATTCCGTTCCAATTTCTTCAATGGATTCGGGCAGGTTGAATTTCTTTTTAAAATAGAGGCAAATCTCATTGAAACTGTTACCGCCCTCCACATCCAGGAAGAGGTTATCGGGCACAGGAATTCCTCTCATTTGTAAATACTCTTTATCCACCTGTATCCAGATTCCCATCGAATCGATGAGTGTTCCGTCCAGATCGAAGATAACTGCTTTATATTTCATTTTTTTTAGCCGCTAAGAACACTAAGTTCCGCCAAGTTTCTTCCTTCTATTTCACCGTAATGAAAACCGTTGGACTTACGCCACGGCGTATAAATCTCGTCTCGAGGAGTCCATACTGTTTCCTGTTTTTTACTCTTGTTCCTAAGTTGAACTTGGGAACACAATTGATGTTGAAGTTGAACTTCCTAAACAATAACATTACAAAGTGTTCCGATAAAACGGGATAACGAGTAAACATCATTTTCAGATCGAGACGATCTGGCAAAAACATTTGATTCAATCGGGACAAATGAACCAGCAATTTTTTTTGCTTTCGTCTTTAATCTTTTTCCTTTTTTCTTTCTTAAAGCATGCCCCGGTAAAATATTCATCAAGCTGAATTTCACAGGTTAAAAGCTTTGAGTTACTTTCCCTGTAATTTCTCCCGCACTTTGGCACTCACCATATCCATGATCCATACAACTGCTGCGATAAGCCAGATGATGACTCCCACATTGTGCCAGCGAAGAAGCTGCTGCTGCTGAAGAAGTAGAAGTCCAATTCCTCCACCACCAACGAAACCGACAATAGTTGCCATGCGCACATTGATATCCCACCTGTAAATCGTGAAAGCAAGATAGGGTGAAATGATCTGCGGAACAACTCCAAATATCCAGGTTTGAAGTGTACTTGCACCAGTTGCTTTGATTGCTTCCACCGGACCCGGATCTATATTTTCGATCTGTTCGGAATAAAGTTTGGTGAGTGCTGCAATAGAATGGATCACAAGTGCCAGCATACCGGCAAAGGGACCGATCCCCACCCACACACTGAAGATGATAGCCCACACTATAGCTTCGATCGAGCGGAAAAGAGTAGCTATTGTGCGAATGATAATATAAACTGTATTTCCTATAAAAGTTTTGGGCATCAGGTTACGGGCAGCAAAAAAACTTAAGATAAATGCAAATGGAATGGCAAAGACCGTGGCAAGTAAAGCCAGGTAGATAGTTTCTGCCAGGGCAGTTAAACACATCGTGAGAATATCAAAATTGGGATCGAATATCCCGCTCATGATACCGCCGGCATTCCTGAATTTCGTAAAAAATTTATATAAGTTCACTTCTACTAACAGCCAGCCTACAATAAATGTAATAAGTAAGATTAAAACAATAGACCATCCCCAGAAGGTTTTATACCATTTTTTATTTGTTCTTTTTGTGGGAAGGAATACTTTCCTGCCAATGGAAATACCGAAAATAATTACAATTGCTGTTGCAACAGTACCATAGATCACAACGTTCAAACCGGGTATTGTCTCTTCAAACCAACGATCCATTAAAAAGGAAATGCAGCCGAAAATATATATCCAGAACAGCAGATCGGTGAGAATTGCCTGAAGGCTCAGTTTGAGCTTATTTTCTTTTTTCATCTGATCTCTACCTCCTGGGCATCTTCGCCGTAAATCTCTTTGAATCTCTTTTTATCGATCTCCTGGGGTGTGCCATCAAAAACGATTTCACCGTCTTTCAGACCAACAACACGCGAACCATATTTTCTTGCCAGGCTAAGAAAGTGAAGCGAACAGACAATGGTGATCTTATCTTTTTTATTTAATTCACCCAGGTATTTCATTACGGAATCGGCTGTAGCAGGATCGAGACTGGCAACCGGTTCATCGGCCAGAATAACCTTGGGGTTCTGCATCAATGTACGGGCAATTGACACACGTTGCTGCTGTCCACCACTCAGGTTCATGATTTTGTTTTCTGCATAATTCCTCAGACCTACGCGGTGAAGGTTTTTCAGGGCGATCTTTATATCATTCTTTTGTCTGGGAAAAGTGAGAGAATGCAAAAGGGATGAATATCCCAATTTCCCGGTAAGAACATTTGTGAGCGAACTGAGGTTCTTTATCAGGTTGAATTGCTGAAATATCATTCCAACCTTTCGACGGATGTAACGAAGTTTTTGTCCTCTTGCATCAATCACATCTTCCCCATCGATATGAATATCTCCGGATGTAGGTTCGATAAGTCTGTTCAAGCAACGGAGAAAAGTAGATTTACCAGAACCGGAAAGACCTAGAAGTATCAGGAATTCTCCTTCTTTCACATCCAGGTTAACGCCTTTGATAGCATGTATTCCTGTGGCATATATCTTATGCAGATTTTTAATTTCAATGATATTTTTCATATTTATTCTACAACCATGTTGGACTTACGCCACGGCGTATAAATCTCGTCTCGAGGAGTCCATTTGTTTTTTCTGCATCGTCCCGATGCATATCATTCAAACCGCGTAACATTTAATAATTGAATCTCATTTGCTGATGAATATTTCCAATCTTCAGGATTGTAAACATAGCCTTTTTTCACAGGATTTTCTTCTATATATTTCACCTTTTGATAAAAGAAATCTTCTGTCTGAATTAATTCCGGAAAATTTTTATTCCGCCAAATGTAATAACCACCTTTAAATCTAAATAAACGCAATACATCAGGTTCTGTTAACAGAAGATCATCCTTTAATTGATGGGATGTATAACTTTTAAAAGAACGGAGAAAATCAACACTATCATCAATTTGAAATATCAGATGAATATGGTTTATCATAAAAACCCAGGCATAAATCTTCAAATCATTGTTTTTCTGATAATACTGCAGGGCTTTAAGTAAAATTTCCCATCGGTCATGTCGATCAAAGAGATAATACCACCTCTGTATCGTTAGAGTAACAAAGTATATTTCGTTTTTCAATTCATGGCTGATCCTTGGTGACGGCATAATTACTCCTTTTCTTCAGATCGAGACGATATTAATTAACTCATGGTTCAAGCGGGACGGTTGAACCAACATTTTGCGAGACGGTTAAATCAACATCTTTTTCTACATCCCCCCGATAGTTTTCAGTGCTTCGCGAACACTATCATAATCCTCGTCGGATGCTCGAATGAAGTTATCTATTTCCAATAATTTTTTTAAAGTCTCTCGATCTTTATCATCATTAGCAAATTCCAGAAGAGCCTTAATAATTCTTTCTTTCATTTCCGGCGGGAAATTCTTACGGAAGGTGACCGTAGCATTTGGGATCCAATCTGTAAAACCAATTATTTTGATCTTTTCCATTACATCAGGATAAGTATCTAATACCATGTTCCGCGCATCATGGCATCCTTCTTCACCTATTGGTGTCCAGAAAGCACAACCTACATCGGCTTTACCGCCATAAACAGCAAGAACTGCCTGCGGGTGACCTCCGGCAAAGAAATATTTTTCCGGTTCGATGCCTTTACTGATCAAAAGAGCCGAAGGATATATATAGCCGGAAGTTGATGCTGCATCTGTGTATGCTATTATTTTCCCATCAATATCTTCAAGACAATTGATATTGCTTTCCGATCTTGCAATAAATTGCCCTCTGTATTTATCAAATCCTTTCCGAACAACGGTGAGAGCTACCTCTGCACCAAATTTTTGGTTCGCCAGAATGTATGCATAAGTAGCCAGCCAGGCAATATCCGTTTCTTCTGTTCCCATCGCTTCAATTACAGAAGCATAGCTGGTGGGAACTGCAACGTGGAAATGATAACCTGTTTTTTCTATAAGAATATCGGCTACTTCTTTGCCACCGGTAATTATCTTATCTGCTTCGATGGCAGGAACGAAATACATTTTGATCGGATTTTTTTTTGTGCCAAGTTCAACCTGCTGTCCACAGCCAAACATAAACATGGTTCCACAAACTAAGATTAATTCAACAATCTTCATATTAATATTTTTAACCTATGAATTCTGAAAATAGGAAAATACCTGGCTCAATCGAGATGAGTGAACCAGCAATTTACATCTCTTGTAATTTCTCCCGTACTTTTGCACTCACCATATCCATAATCCATACAACTGCTGCAATAAGCCAGATAATGATCCCTACATTTTGCCAGCGTAGAAGCTGCTGCTGTTGAAGAAGTAGCAGTCCAATTCCTCCACCACCAACAAAACCAACGATAGTAGCCATGCGCACATTGATATCCCACCTGTAAATTGTAAAAGCGAGATACGGTGAAATGATCTGCGGAACAACTCCAAATATCCATATTTGAAGTGTACTTGCTCCGGTTGCTTTGATTGCTTCCACCGGACCGGGATCGATATTTTCGATCTGTTCGGAATAGAGCTTGGTGAGCGATGCAATCGAATGGATCATCAGTGCCAGCATACCGGCAAAGGGACCGATGCCCACCCATACGCTGAAGATGATCGCCCACACGATAGCTTCGATCGAACGAAAAACAGTAGCAATCGTTCGCACAATTATATAAACAGTATTTCCCAGAAATGTTCGCGGCATCAAATTGCGAGCAGCAAAAAAGCTTAATATAAAAGCAAGTGGAATAGCAAAAACCGTGGCCAGCAATGCCAGGTAGATGGTTTCTGCCAGGGCTGTAAGACATATAATTAAAATATCCATATTCGGATTGAAAATGCCGCTCATAATGCCACCGGCATTTTGGAATTTAGTAAATAGTTTATAAAGGTCAACTTCTACCAGATTCCAACCAACTACAAATGTGATGAGTAGTATCAGAAAGACCGACCAGCCCCAGAAAGACTTGTACCATTTTTTAGCGGTTCTAATTGTGGGAAGAAATACCTTCCTGGCAACAGACAGTCCCAGAATAAAAGATATTAATCCTACTGCAACACCAAAGATCACTACAAAACTGCTTGGGATCGGTTTTTCAAACCAGTGATTTATAAGAAAGGAAACACATCCGAAAATATATATCCAGAACAGCAGGTCGGTAAGTATTGCCTGCAAACTTAATTTGAATTTATTTTCTTTTTTCATCTGATTTCAACCTCCTCTGCATCTTCGCCGTAAATCTCCTTGAATTTCTTTTCATCGATTTCCTTGGGAGTGCCGTCGAATACTATTTTACCATCTTTTAAAGCAACAACTCGCGTACCATATTTCCTGGCAAGACTAAGAAAGTGAAGGGAACAGATAACGGTCATTTTATCAGATTTATTCAATTCTCCCAGGTATCGCATCACGGAATCTGCGGTAGCAGGATCAAGGCTGGCAACAGGTTCATCGGCTAATATCACTTTGGGATTCTGCATTAATGCTCGGGCAATGGCCACACGCTGCTGCTGTCCACCGCTCAAATTTCTGGTTTTCTTTTCGGCAAACTCTTTCAGACCAACTCGCCTTAAGTTCTCCAGCGCAGTCTTCACATCATCTTTGTGTTGAGAAAAAGTGAGAGAATGCACCAGAGATGAATATCCCAACTTTCCAGTAAGAACATTTGTAAGCGAACTCAAGTTTTTTATCAGGTTGAATTGTTGGAAGATCATCGCGATTTTACGTCTAATGTGACGTAATTTTTTACCTTTTGCTGCCACTACATCCATACCATCGATAATGATATCACCGGATGTAGGCTCGATCAGTCTATTCAAACAACGAAGTAAGGTAGATTTTCCCGAACCGGAAAGACCCAGCAGAATACAGAATTCACCTTCATTTACTTCCAAGTCGATACCTTTGAGGGCGTGTGTTCCGGTGGCATAGACCTTGTGCAGGTTTTTTAATTCGATCATACTTTTCATATTTTTCCTTTTTATAATACACCCTGTTGAGACAAACTGGCAAAACATGTGGTTCAATCGTCCCGATTGAACCAACGTCAATTCACCAAATCAGAGGCATCTCTACCGATAGCTTTTAAGGTCTGACGTACTACATCGTAATCAGCATCGGTTGAACGCACAAAATTGTCTATGTCCAATAATTTCACTAAAGTTTCATGACCTTGATTAGTATTGGCATATTCCAATAATGCATCCACAATTTTTTCTTTCATATCTTTTGGAAAATCTTTGCGAAATGTAACCGTATCATTGGGGATCCAATCTGTAAAACCAACTATTTTGATCTTTTCCATTACATCAGGATAAGTTTCTATCACAGCCCGACGCGCATCACGAGGACCGTCTTCACCTTCAGGAGCCCAGAAAGTACAGCCTACATCTGCTTTGCCATCATATACAGCTAAAATGGATTGAGGATGACCTCCGGCAAAGAAATATTTTTCCGGCTTAATACCTTTTCTGGCAAGCAAGGCAGATGGATACATAAAACCAGAAGTAGAAGCAGCATCCGTATAAGCAATAATTTTCCCATCAATATCTTCTAAACTGTTAATTCCACTATTTGTTTGAGCTATAAACTGTCCCTTATATTTATCCAACCCTTTACGAACCGCTGTTAAAGCTACTTCAGCTCCGAATTTCTGATTTGCCAGAACGTATGCGAAAGTTGCCAGCCAGGCAATATCGGTTTCTTCGGTTCCCATCGCTTCGATCACAGAAGCATAGCTGGTGGGAACTGCAACTTTGAAACGATATCCTGTTTTTTGAGTAATATAATCGGCTACTTCTTTGCCGCTGGTAACGATCTTTCCCGCTTCCATAGAAGGAACGAAATACATCTTGATCGGGTTCTTTTTTGTTCCCAGCTCTGCTTGCGGTGCACAACTGAAAGTTAGTAAAACAATAAAAAATAATAATAGCTTGATAAATTTCATCTTCAATCTCCTTTATTTTACAATTTTCTTCAATTCATTTAAATCATTTATCTCAAAAGTAGGAATTATGCTACTTTCATTAATACGTTTTTCAGGATTGAACCAGCAGGTGTCAATACCAAAATCATTCCCGCCTTTAATATCAGATGAAAGATTGTCTCCAATTATGATCGCTGAATCTTTGTAAGGTAATTCCTCAAAAATATGTTGGAAATATTCTTTATTCGGTTTGGGAAAACCGATCTCTTCCGAAATGAAAATATAATGGAAATATTGTATCAATCGGGAAGCTGCAAATCTGGGATTCTGAACATTGGCTAATCCATTGGTAGCCAGAGCAAGTTCACATTTCCCATAAAAATATTTAACGATCTCTTCTGCCCCATCCAGCAGATGAGTTCCCTGGGAAAGATATTTTAAATATACCGGGCTTATCTTCTCAGGATCGAGTGATAATTTTTCCTGTTTAAAAAATCTGCGGAACCTTTCTAATCGCAATTTTGTGGAAGTGATCTTCTTTTCTTCAAATTCTTTCCAGATCGCCAAGTTAATTTTTTCATATTTTTTGTGCCGATGAAATAGATTTTCATGAATCCCAAACTGTCGGAGCGTCTTTTCGAATGCTTCTCTCTCTGCCCTGGTAAAATCGTAAAGTGTGCCGTCTGCATCGAACAATACCAGTTTATATTTCATTATCCTTCCTGCTATTTTTTTCATTGTTGATACAGATTTTTGGGATTTAAAGTCAATTTAAAATTATTTATTATATCAAAACTAATGAGAACTATTCATAATAAAAAAAGAGAGAATAGAAATTAATAGACAAATTGCAAGAATTTCCAAATTTATGATACATGCTTGGACAAATTGTTATTATGATCACTATTATTCCGTTACGGGCTGTAGTTCTATGGATACTAAGCGGTCTTGGAGCGGAGCAATATAGCTATATCAAAGCTCTTATAGCTACAGTAATTATCTTTATAACGTTTTTCTTGCTGGGACTTTTGAATTTTCATGGATTTCATGCTTCTATCCTGAATATCTTTTTAAAAGGGTGGATTTTTCAGATTATTTTCTCATTTCTGGTTTTAAAATTGATCTATAAATTTGATTGGCGATCATTGATCATACTCTGGTTCATCTGGTTTGTTATTCAGATACCTATCAATATTTTGCAAAGCAAACTGTATAAGGTTTTATTTTAAGAGAAACGAGGAACAATGAATATTAATTTTACTCCATATTTAATTCTGCTTCTTTTTATTGGGTATTATATTTTTCGGATTCAACACTCGCTGAGTTTTGATAAAAGAAAGAAAAAGAACTCATACATTCTTCTAGCTTTTATATTCATCTCCAATTTGATAACTTCTATTATTAATTTGAAATTAAAAAATGTAAATCTTAATTTATATCTGAATTTACTAATCCTCATGGGATTTTCTATCTGGCTCTTAAAAAAGAAAAATGCAGAAAAAATGATAACCTTTAAAGACGCTATACATCCTTTTAGGCGTGACATAGATTATTTCCCGTTCATATTTACTTCTCGATTCATCCAAGTTTCTGCTGGAATTGGTGCTTCATTTTTGATGATCGTGTTTTTATTCATTTTAAATCGGGATATGAAATTCATTGATATTGAGTTTTCAAAATCAGAAGTAAAAACCATGTATACGATGAAAATTGAGCAATTTGAAAAAATATCGGCAATTACACTACAGAAAACAGAAACTATTTTTAAAATAGCGAAAAGAAGGTTGAGAAAATATGCAAAAGAATATTCAATTCAATTCGATAATAATGAAACAATAATTCCCTATCTGGACTCATTATACACTGAGATCACATTAATAAAACTAAAAGATTTTTGCACTGCAAATAAAGTAAATATGAAGATGTATGAACAACAATATAGAGCCATGAACACCGATAGTATAGCTTTTGATAATGCACCAGTTGCAGATGTATGGAATAAACTATATAATGTAAAAAAAAGTATAGGAAACACTAATCCCATACAGGGAAATAATATACTTGAGCAAAATGTAAGCCTTTCTTATAAAAGTACTACTTATTGTTGGAATAACTTTAACAACATGAAAAAAATTGAAGATCTACATTATTTCAAGAAAATCATTGAAATATTTCGAAACCAGTAAATAAATTAAATTCTAAAAATATTAGTAAAATAGCAATCTAATCAATCAATTTATCTTCCAGTTCTTTTATCTGCTGTTTCAGATTTTCTATGCGTTTTTCCTTTTCCTGAAGTGTTTCATTGAATTTATTTTTTACGATATTATCGTAAGCAAGGATGAATTTAAGAGAAAGCTTGATCTTATTTGCCAGTTTTGTAAGTGCTTCTTCATCTTTTTTACTGTAGGTTGTCCCGTCGTTTTTCTTGCCCAGCGCCAGGAACCATTTATGTTCCAGATCATGAATGACAGGAATGATCAGTGCAAAGCTGGCGATTTCCTGCTGGTTTTCGTTTAATGGTCCATAATTTCGGATCATTTTGTTTTCGAGCAAATAAAGATGGATATCTTCTACTTTGGAATTTTCTTCTATATCACTTCCTCTTATTTCGTTGTATTTATAACTTTTCATTTCCTTATCGTAAGAAACCAGAGCAACTTTAGTTATGGGAAGTCTCTGAATTAAATTCTCACAGATATATTCTTCAAATCCTTCGATAACACTTTCTCCAGTCAAAGCATCTGTAAAGGTTTCTGTTTTTTCTAAAAAATCCAGATCAGATGTATTCAGTTTGGTATCTACAAATTTCTCCACACGATTTCTTACCGGATTAAAAAAGGCAAGAAGTCCGATAGTAGCAGGAATTCCGGCAATGAACTCCGAACCTACGAATCTTCCAAAGAGCGATTGTAAAAGCTCTCCCAGCGAATAATCTACAAATCCGAAAAAAGTTACAAAAACTACACCTATTATTGTATATATCATAGTACTTCTAATTTTTACATCGAGTGCTGTACCGGTGAGCAGTCCCCAGGTAAAAGAACCAAAGAACCATAGAATACCTATGAAAAAACCGAGAAGTGAAATTAACAATAAAACTACTATTACACCTGTTCGAATATTATGAATTCCAAACTGTACTGAACCGTTTACATCAAAATAGAATTTCAATATAGCTGCCAAAAGGATTATAGCGATAATAGACACAAGAGAAATGAAAATACCCCTGAACGCATTGAGCAATCTTTTCATGGTTATCGAGCCGGTTTTCTTATATGCTTTCCATAGAATTATGAATCCGATGAATATCCAAACAATCGACCAAACATATAGTAAAACTCCCAAATTAGTTGTAATTCTTAAACCTAAAGGGTAGGTAATAAAAATTAATAAAACTGTCAGCAGATAGATTTTTATTACTTTTTTTTCCGGATTCACTTTCTGCACTATAAAATGATAGAATAATACACCCAGAAATCCTGAAGAAATATTCGTGACAAATAGGGATATATCAAAACCCGGTAGTTTATCCGGACTGGATAGAAGCAATAGAAATAAAACGATTAGAATGTTCTCTTTTGACTGGCTGTATTTTAATAAAAGAAAGGAATTAAAAAAGATAAATAACAGAAAAAGTGCATTGAATCCGATGTTGATCAGTTCTGAATATCTTTTATAGGGAATGGTTTGAATTGTTATCGTCTGAGTGGAAATGCTGTCTGCATAGGTTATTTCAACTTCTTTTTTGTTTCCTATTACTTCGTGAACTTCTTCATTCATATCATCGATTTCGAGAATTGCAGGTGATTCATCCTGATCTGTAAATCTGAAATTTATACTTCTTCTCTGACTAACAGTATCTTCAGAAGTTCTTTGTTCAGTTATTTGCACTGCCAATGTATCTATTGCTGTTATCACTTTATTATGAAAAATATCTACAAGTGTGGAATCTTTAAAATTTACAGCTTTTCCATTCTCAATATCGAAAGGTAAGCTTCTTATAAAAACATTGTTTTTAATAGTAAATCCCCAGTTGATAAGATTCAGGAATAGAAATGTAAAAAATAGTACCCAGCCTGTCTTTAATAGAATTTTATGTAAATTGTCCGTCATCCACTCCCCCTTTGGCAAAATAGTTCTTGACCAAATAAATGTCAAACCATTAAGAAAAATTCGAGGTTAAATATGATCGAAAGAAGAAATACAAAGATTATAAAAGTTGGAAATGTTTTCATTGGCGGAGATCACCCTATTCCGATCCAATCGATGACAAATACTAAAACAATTGATACAAAAAGCACTATTGAACAGATAAAAGAACTTATAGTCGCAGGATGTCAGATTGTCCGTGTTGCTGTTCCTGATATGGAATCGGCAAAAGCGATAAAGTATATTAAAAATACTATTTCAATTCCCCTTATTGCAGATATACACTTCGACTATAAATTAGCTCTTGAATCACTGAAATCCGGAGTGGACGGGCTTCGTTTGAACCCGGGGAATATCGGCAGTGAACAAAATGTATTAAAGGTTGTGGATGCAGCGCGCGTAAGAAAAATTCCCATCAGGATCGGTGTGAACAGCGGCTCGCTTTCCAAAGAAAAGCTGAAGAAATATGGTGTAACAGCAAAAGGAATTGTAGAAAGTGCCTTAGAACATGTAGCTATTTTGGAAAAAGCAAATTACCATGAAATGAAGATTTCGGTAAAAGCTTCTTCTGTACCGTTAACGTTAGAATCTTACAGACTCTTAAGTAAAAAAGTTGATTACCCACTTCATCTTGGCATCACGGAAGCAGGAACGGAATTTACCGGTACAATTAAATCATCAATTGGTATCGGCACACTGTTGGCAGAAGGTATCGGTGATACAATTCGCGTTTCACTTACAGCCGATCCGGTAAAAGAAGTACTTGTTGCTAAGGAGATACTCAAATCCTTGGGTTTGCGAAAAGGATTAGAAATAATTTCCTGCCCAACCTGCGGCAGAACAGAGATCAATATTATTTCACTTACCAAAAAAGTGGAAAAGGAACTGCGACCATTTTCCGAATTGGATTTATCAGTTGCCGTGATGGGCTGCATTGTAAATGGTCCAGGGGAAGCCCGGGAAGCAGATTACGGTATCGCCGGCGGAGAACAGGAAGGATTACTTTTCAAAAAAGGAAAGATCATCAAAAAAGTGCCAGAGAAAGACCTTTTAAATGAGTTCATAGCAATTATCAAAGCTGATGTTCAAAAATAAATTAATCATACTTTTTTTTCTGCTGTTTATTCACAATATCTGTTCTGCAGAATTAACTGTAGGAGAGGTTTTTTTTGAAGGAAATAGCTTTTTTTCCGATAAAGAATTACAAAGCACTATCCAGTCTGGTACCGGTGCCATCTTCGATCAGAAACTGCTTAATGAAGATGTAAAAACCATTGCAAATACGTATCATGCCAAAGGGTACGAAAATGTAAAAATTCACAATCCACAGATAATTACCAAAGGCACCGAAGAGATCGATATTATTTTCAGGATAGAAGAACTGGAAAAATTGAAGATCAATAAACTCATCCTGAATGGTAACCGATATATCTCTGAAAAAAAAATATTCGATACGATCGATCTTAAAAATCTATATCTTTCCAATCTGAATCCGGTTATCGAAGACATCGCTGAAATGTACACTTCGAATAGTTTTCTTTTTGCCAGTGTTTCAGTTGACAGCCTTTTGAAAACAGATTCCTCGATAGATGCATTCCTGAAGATACACGAAGGTAACTATTGTGAATTTAGTGATTATAAATTTCGTGGAAATAAAGTAACCACGAACAAAACGCTTCTGAAAATTTCTCAATTAGAAGATATTGAAAAGATCACTCCACTCATCCTGGATCAATCCTCTGAGATCATTGAAAAGAAAAAATTTATTAAAAGCTGTGAGATCGTTCCACTTAACCATCAGCAATTACTCATCGAGGTGGAAGAAGACAGGATGAGCCTGATATCGGGCATTGCAGGATACGATAATTCAAAATCCGGCAGCAACAAGCTGACTGGTTACATTAACCTGGAATTCTTAAATCTATACGGTACAGACCGTTCGCTTTCCTTATTCTGGCAAAGGATTTCCGCAGACAGGAATTCTATCGAACTAAATTATCACGAATCCGGGCTTTACCGATTTCCTGCCAGTGGAGATTTCCTTATTTTCCGCGAAGAAATTGATTCCACATTTATCAGGACTAAATTCGATGCTGAAGTTTATTATTATGATCTATTTAATAGATATGGCATTTACATGGGAATGGAAGACATCTTTCCCGGCAGCAGACGACCCAAGATAATAGAAAAAACCTCATTTAAAAAAGCAGGTGTTTTCTGGGAAAGAGATTTTACCGATTACTACTTAAATCCATCTTCAGGTTCGATATTCTTCCTGAAATATTATTATATTTTTAATCGTATAGAAAACGATAACATTTCCAAACAGGCAGTTGAATTCAGTTTTAATCATTACTTCGGAATTTCCAATAACCTGGTAGTAGCAACAGGCGCAAATGCAAATGTAATAGAAAATAAAGCTCTTACCTCCTTTGAAGTATTCGAATTGGGTGGCAGTCGGAACCTGCGTGGATTCAACGAAAATCAGTTCTCCGGTTATAGAATTCTCTGGTTGAACCTGGAATTGCGTTACTTGTTATCAAGTAATTCCAGAGCTTTTTTATTTTCAGATTACGGTTATGTTCATAATGATGAATACACTTTTGATAAATTATTCGGTTTTGGTTTTGGTCTAAGGGTGGAAACCCGTTTGGGGATATTGAGACTCGATTACGGTTTCAGTTATTTTAAGGATGAACTTAGAAATCCACTTGACGGAATTATTCACTTTGGATTAGAAACAAAGTTGTGAAAGAAGTGGTTCCGGGTTCCGGGTTCCGGGTTCAATTAAAAAGTTTTGAAACTTGACACAAGTCGAATGATCTTGTGTTAAGTTGAAGTGTATGTTTTTCAAGTTTGGAATTTGATATTTTAATAAGGAGGTTCAATGGATAAAAATGGAGAATTAAAAGTTGGTGTTTATGTTGATGTGTCCAACATTGCTCAGAATGGTGGATTTGGAATGCAATATGATGTTCTGCGTGAATTTGCCTGCCGTAATAACGGCGTTGCTATCAGGTTAAATGCATACGTAGCTTTTGACGAAGAACGTTCAAAAACACAACCCGAGTATAAGATCAAATCAGAGAATTTTCATTCTATGTTACGCGATTTTGGTTATAAAGTGATAGTAAAGACAGTTCGGTGGTTCGTTGATGAGCATGGTGTTCGTTATGGGAAATCCAATGCCGATCTGGATATGGCTGTTGATACTTTGATGCAATCTGAAAGACTGGATTACGTTCTGCTGGTTAGTGGTGATGGTGATTTCATTCAGGTTGTACGCGCACTGCAGAATAAAGGCTGCCGGGTGGAAGTGATGGCTTTTAAAAATGTATCTCATGAGCTCAAGAACGAAGCAGATGTTTATACTTCCGGCTATCTTGTACCCAGACTTCTTCCCATAGAAATGCATGATAACAATAATGAGAAACAGATAGTAAGAGGTATTTGCTATTCATTTTTTCCTGATAAAGGGTTTGGTTTCATGCGCTTTATGAAAGAACTGAGCGGTGGCTTGTGGATCACCGATTCCCGTAAAAGCGAATCACCCTACGAAACCGCTTTTGTGCACAATACACAATTCCCCGATAAAGTAGATCAGACTAAACTTCCAAACCGTGAAATGATATTTGAATTTGAATTGAAAGAAGTAAAGGAAAAAGGTCTGCAGGCAGAAAATATAAAACTTCTGGAATTCTGATAAGGATGAATTTGTGAATAATAAATTTGCCGTGATAGATGTGGGAACGAATAATGTTCTGTTTCTTATTGCCAGAAAAAATAATAATAAATTGGACATCCTGCATCGTGATTCTAATATCTCTGCTTTCGGAAAAAAAATGCAAGACGGGTATCTTAATAAAACAGCAATAAATAATACAAAAAGAATACTATTTGATAATATTAATTTTGCCAGATTATTTACAGAAAACATAATAGTGGTGGGAACCAGTTGCTCTCGGGATGCAAAGAACATTAATATTTTAGAGCAATGGCTGAAAAAAAAATTCAGTTTGAAATACAATATCATAAGTGGTGAAAAAGAAGCCCAACTGAACGGGCTTGCCAATATTACAGAATTCAGGGAATTTAACACTATCATTATGTTCGATGTAGGTGGTGGCAGTACGGAATTTACCTATTTTCATAATGGAAAAATGATTTATAATCAGAGCTTGAACCTGGGCATTAGAAGGTTGCATAATTCTAAAAATGTGGATTATTTAGAAAGAGTGAGAATCACACGTAAGGTGTTAAATGATCTTATTCTGCCAGATTTCAAAGAATTTAAAATGATCGGGATCGGGGGAACAGTTACCAGTTTGAGTGCAGCCAAATTTGGCTTGCAAAAATACGATGCAAATGTGGTTCATAAAAGCTTTCTCAGAAATTCCGAGATCAAAGAAATGTTAGAACGTTTCCGGCGTATGAGCAATAATCAAATTGCACAATTAATGCCTTTCGACCGCTACCGGGCAGATATCATCACCACCGGTACAATGATCGTTACGGAGATCATGGATTTCTTCGGAAAAGATGAGATGATAGTAAGTGACAGAGGACTGCAATTCGGTATTTTGTACCAGGAAGAAAAAGATTTACAGGAAATGCTTTCCTGAGGGAATTATAAAAATGGAAACTATATCGAATAAGTTGAAACATCAAAATGGCGAACCGGTTGAAATAAATATTAAGGGTAAAAAGATAGGCAGAGATCATTTCACCTTCATTGCCGGACCCTGCACAATAGAAAATTATGAAGACCTGTTGAAAATCGTAAAGCATCTTCAGAAGATGGGGATTAATTTCTTCCGTGGTGGTGCCTACAAAATGCGCACTTCTCCCTATAATTTTAAAGGATTGGGAAAGACCGGTCTGGAATTTATAAAAAAAGTTGCAGATGAAACCGGTATGATATCTGTTTCTGAAATTGTTTCGGTAGAAGACGTAGATGAAATGAGTGAATACGTGGATATTCTTCAGGTGGGAACGCGTAACATGCACAATTACCGGCTGCTCTGGAAATTAGGGAAAGTAGATAATCCTATAATTTTAAAGCGCGGTATGAGCAGCACTATCGAAGAATGGCTGCTGGCAGCAGAACATGTCATCGAAGCTGGAAATTCACAGGTGATATTGTGCGAGCGCGGTATTCGCACTTTTGAAAATTTTACCCGTCATACCCTGGATATCTCTGCTATTCCCGCTGTGAAAAGCTTGAGCAACCTGCCCATCATTGTTGATCCATCCCACAGCTCAGGGCGCCGGGAAATGATAAAATCACTAAGCTGGGCTGCAATGGCTGCGGGTGCAGACGGACTTCTTATAGAAACACATTTCTCACCGGATAATACAATCTGCGACAGTGAGCAGACAATAAATTTTAAGATCTTATCTGAAATCCTGGAGAAAAAGGAAGAACTGCTGGGATTGTGGGAGAAAAAGTAGGATTTTCATTTCGACTCGAAAGTGAAGCGTCGAGTCGAGTAATGATCACCGTTCCCAAAGAGGGCTTTAGGAACGAGATCAGGAATTGTTTCTTCTCGAGTCATCGTGCCTTACGACTCGAAAATCCCTACTTCAAAAGTAACATTTTCTTTGTTTTGGAATAATCACCTACTATTAATTTATAGAAATAAATTCCCGATGCTACTTCTTTATTGTTGCTGTCCTTACCATTCCACACTACACACCTCGTTCCCAAACCCCTGTTTGGGAATGTGAATACTTTAACTTTCTGTCCTTTAATATTATAAATTATAATCTCTATGTCCTCAGCGTCCTCTGCGGGAAGATTAAATGAGATAGTTGTTTCAGGATTAAACGGGTTGGGGTAGTTGGAAAGATTAAAATTATTCGCTAATGGAATTATTGTATTTTCTTCTACATCTACTATTTCAGTCATGGAAATTGCTATTTGGGTAAACTGCCCATCGAAAACTTCTACTTGATATTCGATAACGTTCTCGTAAAAAACGCGTTCTGCATAAACATCGTAAATTCCTGCAGGAAGTTTGTATTCAAAATTACCAATGCTGTCTGAGAAAGTAAATTCTCCGGGTTCGTTATTGATTTTAATGAGCACATAATCCACCGGATCACCGGTTGTTGGATTGTAGGTGTAACCTTCTATACCGCCAAACGCTTGTGAACCGAATTCATAAGGTCCAATATCGATGATGGCAGTTCCGTTATTATCTCCATCCCAGACTCGATGATTGTAATCCATATCGAATGGATAATAATAGCCCAGAGTATCGAAACCCGCATCTATTGCCAGACTGCTTTCTATTAGATGAAAATCTCCATTTTGGATATCTACAAATAGTGTTTGTGCCTGTAATGAATCCACCCAGATGTTGCCACCACCTTCGATACATTCTGGTGGCAGTTCAAAATCCAGTATACAATTGCGGAAGATAGGGTTGCCATACAAATAATTATTATATAATTCATCATTAAATATGAGAATCATATTTTGAATAATGTGATTATCTGTTACTGATGAAAAGATATATTCATTATTGATGAATACGTTGTTACTAAATAATTCATTTCCACAACCAGATAGTCCTATCACACTATTCTTAATAATATTATCTGATATGACTTTTATAATACCAGAGAGAGCATTACTGGATGCATCATTAATTGAGTTCCTCATAAAAATACTATTTCCATTACATCCTGTAAGACTAACTTTGCACCCCTCAAAATAATTATCCGAAACTTCCACATAAGCATCATCGATATTAATACCATCTCCTCCATTAGTGGTAAAATAATTATTTTTGATGTACAAAGAATCTTCTCCTATAGAATTTGAGTCAATTCCTATTGAACAACTTCCAAAGATATTGTTAAAAAAGTAACTTCTTCCATAATCTGAAGTAATAGATAATGCCTTGCGATTAAAGGCAACCGACTCGATACTGTTATCCACAAAATATATGGATTTACTTGAATTAATTGCTGTGCCATGCTTAAAGATATTACCGGTTATCAATGGGGTTCCTGTATCTACATTAAAAATATATCGTATTAGAAAAAAAAACATACCAGATACATTAATAATGTTCGGGTGTGGATATTCAAAATAATCGAAGTAATTATTTATTACTAAAATATCAGTGACGTTTCTTTCAATGCTGATAGCTCTATCATTATCAATAAAACTGCAGTTTACAACTTTTCCAGATCCATTCCACATTGAAATAGCAGCGCGTGGTTGTTCGGAAAGAGAAAATCCGGTAAAGGCAGCGAATTCAAACACACAATGTTTGAAGCTACTTATATCTGCTCCTTCCGGTAGATAGATCGTTCCCCAATGATAATACTCTTCATCTTGCATCCTGGTAAAGATAATGCTGTCCTGCTCTGTTCCTTCGGCAATTATTCTACCTTCAACCCGCATGAATTTTGCCACTGGTTCCACTCCATTATGAAAATAAAACTGATCATCTCCTATATCATCGTAATAATCTGCATAAAATTTAAAAATGGTACCGGGTAAAATTGTCAAAGTAACTCCAGCATCTACATATAAACCGGAAGTAACGAGATAAGGATTGTTTTCAGGACCCCAGGTTGTGTCTTCCGTGAGGTGACCTCCGACTTCAATCGCATTTGCGATTGAAGAATTAGGAATTATAAATGAGAAATGATAAATTAAAAGAACAAAGATTAAAGATAAAAAAAATCTCTTTCTCACTTTTACCTACCTTTTTGCTTATACTCCTAACATGTCAAATATCTTAATTTATGATTTAAAGGTCAAGAAAATAGTGTCTCTACCCGCATTCGATTGAACACGGGTAGAGATATTGTTCGCAAACAGGTTTACCCGCCAGTCTATTGGGCGGGATGTTTGCTTTACATTATTTGAGCAGTAACATCTTTTTCATTGCTGTTTCTTTATCAGCAGAAAGCTTGTAGAAGTAGATTCCTGATGCAACTGATTTATTGTTGCTATCTTTACCGTTCCATACCACTGAGTGCTCTCCTGCTGAGATACGATCACTGACAAGTCGTTTAACTTTTTGACCTTTGATATTGTAGATTATCAATTCGGTGTTTTTCTCAGTGTTTTCGGTGGTGAATCGTATTGTTGTTTCTGGATTAAAAGGATTGGGGTAGGATTGTAAGTTATATCCTGGTCTGATTATTTCTTCTTCTGAATATTCAGTTGAAAAATCAATCGATCCTGTTAATAGAAATAAATTACCGAAAGAATATAATGAGTCGGTTACATTTATCAGGAAAGATAATGAGTCTGATTCATTGAAATTTAATGCAATTTTAGAAGAATAAGGCACAAAATTCACAAAATTAGTTTCATAATTGTAAACATCATTCCAGTTGTTATCATTTGAATAGTTAAAATGAAGTGTAAGTGGTTCTGGATTTAACTCATCATTAAACATCTCACATGTAATGAATATCTTAAGCTCATCATTCGAAATATTAAAGTTCGTTAAATTATAATCGGGCTCAAAAGAAGTGATATTTTCGATTTCATTGTTTTCCATGTTGTATTTAATAATGAATTCATCTTCATTATTAAAGTACAAATAATCAGAATTGGAGATGTGAATGTAGAGAACATCCGTCAACTCTATGTTCAGCAACTGCGGATCGATGATTGTAGGATAACCGGATAAATCCATGCTGTCCTCACCGATCGAGCCATTCTCATCGTATAATTTCAAATTGATGAGAGGATCACCTGATTCATGGTAAGCCACAACCAACAGACTGTCATTTGCACACATTTGCAGATTATGGCTTGCTTCATTTAAGGCTTGTTCATCCAGGATCGTAAAAGAATTTCCATTATCAATTGAACGTAAAATCTTATATGAATCGGTAATTGGTTTGTTAACAATGGAAATATCTACTAAAGATTGGAAAAGGATTCTTCTATCAAAATAATAATCCTTCACATAACCGGTAGAGCTATGAACTCCATCATAATGATGGTTTTCAATATCCCATTCGTGATTTGAAGGATGATTATAAGGATCAGTACCAGACCTGTGGATAAATCCTCTTCTTCTCTGAGCCATTGCACCATAGAAATGAAATGTACCTCTCTCATAAACAATATCTTCGGAAGACTCAGGCCAGACAGGATTATACCAGGGATAATCAGTGCCATAAGGTGGAATATTAGGTTGAAAATAATTTGGAGATTCGTAAGGAAAACCACAAGCTGGAAATCCGGCAGGTGGATTGTTCCCATGCAAAACAAAAGGTTCCAATTCAGCAGGAACCGGTTCGGTTGGATTGAAAATATATTTATGCAGATCGATATAAGTAAGCAATTCTTCTTCACCGGTAGATGGATTTGACCACCAGAAATCTGGAGTTGAGCCATGTGGATGCTGATATTCAAAGCTTACAAATCCAGTATTCAAATTAATATGTCCAGGATCATATCCCCAAGCAATTAAAACTCCATAAACATAAACATCTCCATCGCAGTTGGGGACAGTTATTTCATTTATGAATGGATCAAAGTGTTTATATTTTATGAGTATCCTGTCTTCTGAATACAAGCCAATAAAGTCGGTTAGATTCATATTAAATAAATCATCCGGGTTGGCTCCAATCTCGGTATTCTCATAGTAAAGGTCATTTGTAATATAAATATTTTCCGGGCATCCCCAGGATTGTAAACCGCTTACCATACCTTCTATCCAGAGCACGCATTCTACCCAGACAGATTGATTATTTAATGTTCCGGAAGGTCCCGCCGTCCAAATCGTATCATAAATTGCAACTTCATTCACCCAGATAGAATCTCCGATCGGGAAATCCGGATGAGCAGCATCTGGGTAGGAATTATATACTATAAATAAAGAATCTCCGATGTATTCAATATTTCCTATCATAGATGAATAATTATTTCCATCGATTTTTACATACACGATCTCTGCATCGGATGGAAATGGTCTGATACCGTTTTGTTCGATCTTGCTTATATCTCTGATTGTTGCTGGCAAGATATTCTCAATTTGAAATGTGTCATTCCGGATTTCTAAACCTTCATAAAAGCAGTTCTCAACAGCAATATAAATTATATCATTCTGATTTGTTGTATAAACTGGTTTATAAGAACCCGAAGTTAGGAAATCTATCTGAAATGAATTACCATTATCTACTGAGATAGCTTTATAAAAATCTCCTCGGGAATAAATTACTATGATCGTTCCATCAGAAAGCACTTCTAGAACAGGATTAATCCATCTTCCAAACATTATCGAATCAATAATTGTAGTAACAAAATTTTGTCCATTATCTTCAGAGAATTTAAAAATCGTTCTATATTCTAAAGGAGATGATGACAACCAACTCTCAAGATATGTAATATAAATATTCTCTCCAACAACTTTATATGAGCTTTCCCCAGCAATGTTTGCAACATTCTGATCATTTATTTGTACTGGTTCATTGAACTGTGCAAAACATCTCATCGAGATAAGGATGAATATTAAGAAAATTATCTTTTTCATGTTTCCTCACTTTATAAAATATCAAATTTTGCCTTGAAATTTACTGAAGTGAAAATGCTAAAATCAAATCTAAGTGTCAAATAGAAAATAATTAAATGGTATGAAATAAAATGGGGTGTTTCAAAACATTTATCATTTCGACTCGAAAGTAAAGCGTCGAGTCGAGTGATGATCACCGTTCCCAAAGAGGGCTTTAGGAACGAGATCAGGAATTGTTTCTTCTCGAGTCGTCGTTCCTTACGACTCGAAAGTCTCTACAATTCTTTTGCTATCTCGCAAGCCAGTTGAACGTTATTCTCAACCAGTTTGATATTCGTTTGCAGTGATTTCCCTTCGGTTATCTTTACAATTTCCGATAATAAAAACGGTGTAAGCTCACGTCCGGTAATGTTGTTCTCAGTTGCTTTTTCAAGAGCAGAATTTATATACTTTTCCATTTCGTCAAAAGGAATTTCATACTTTTCGGGAATAGGATTGGCAATTAGCATTCCATTATTCAAACCAAGTTCGATATTGGTTTTATAGATATCTGCGATCTGTCGGGGAGTATCTATTTTATCTACTACCTGGTTACTCTGCGAAGAATAAAAAGCGGGGAATCTGTCAGTTTTATATCCGTAAATAGGCACACCCATTGTTTCCAGGTACTCCAGTGTTTTGGGTAAATCCAGAATGGCTTTGGCACCTGCTGAAACTACGATCACAGGAACTCGTGAAAGTTCGATCAGGTCGTTGGAAACATCAAAAGTATCTTCTGCATTCCTGTGCACTCCCCCGATGCCACCGGTAGCAAAAACCTTTATTCCTGCCCAATTAGCAGCTATCATGGTGGCAGCCACAGTTGTAGCTCCCAATTTTTTTAATGCAATAATTCTGCCAATATCACGACGAGAAACTTTAGCTACATTGTTGGCTTTTGCCAGAATTTCCAGATCAGCTTTTTCCAAACCTATTTTTACTTTTCCGTCCATCAGGCAGATTGTGGCAGGAGTCACGTCCATTTCACGGGCAATTGCTTCTAATCTGCCAGCAACTTCCATATTTTGCGGATATGGCATTCCATGCGAAATGATAGTAGATTCCAGTGCTATTACCGGTTGTTTGTTTTTTAAAGCTTCTTTTACGTTTTTACTAAATTCCAGGTATTTTTTCATCAATTGGTTCCCAGAACTTCCACCCGCATCCTTTTTACACCATGCGCAATAAGTCCGATCTCTTGCGCTGCTGCATAAGAAAGGTCCAGATCTCGTCCTTCTATAAAAGGTCCACGGTCATTAACCCGTACTATAACCGATTTTCCGTTATCTTCATTGATAACCTTGAGCTCTGTTCCAAAAGGCAGTGATTTATGGGCACAGGAAAGCTTGTACATATCGAAGATCTCACCATTGGCGGTTTGTCTACCGTGAAATTTCTTTCCGTAATAGGAACAAACAAAATAGTAAACCTGTCCTTTTTTTACTTCTTTTACTTGAGTTCCTGTTTGTGTGGTTCCAAATTTATTATGTAATTTTTTCCTGGAAACGCCGTTCGTTTCATACAAGTTTCCACTGGAACATCCAATTATTACAAACATCAATAAAAATGGAGTAAAATATTTCAAAACAACCTCCGGCATTTAATACACTTCCACAAAATTGCTTCCAATCACAATTTTGTCTATCAATTTTTCCTGTTGACAGAATAAGCTTTGAAAACATCTTTAATATAAAATTTTTTAAGGATAATTAATGGATAACACAATAACCGAATATTTTTTGAGTTTAATAAAAATCGATAGTGAATCGAAAAACGAGAAAGCTGTTGCTGAAAAACTGGAAAAGGACTTGAAAGAACTGGGAGCGGAAGTACTCTTCGATAAAGCCCATCAAAAAACAGGTGGGAATGTGGGAAACCTTTATGCCTTCATTCCGGGCAGCATCAATAAATCTCCCATTCTTTTCTGTGCACACATGGATACGGTAAAACCCGGAAACGGCATTAAACCTCAAATCAAAGATGGTGTGATCACTTCAGATGGAACAACCATCCTGGGAGCCGATGATAAATCTGGCATTGCAGAGATTATCTGGGCAATCAAAGAACTCAAGGAATCCGGGGAAAAGCATGCTCCGGTGGAAATCCTCTTTACGATCTCTGAAGAAATCGGACTGCTGGGTGCAAAATATCTGGATTACTCCATGATAAAATCAAAAACAGGTTATGCGCTTGATAGCCACAAGGTGGGCCATCTAGCTATTGGTGCTCCTTCCCAGAACAGCATAAAATTCATAGTTCACGGTAAGGAAGCTCATGCTGGTGCAGCACCCGAGGAGGGGATCAATGCTATTCGTGTAGCTGCAAAAGCGATCTCAATCATGCCCCAAGGTAGGATAGATAGCGAAACCACCTGTAACATTGGAATAATTAAAGGTGGCAAAGCTACCAACATCGTCCCAAATGAAGTGATCATTGAAGCAGAAGCGCGCAGTCACGATAAAGATAGACTGAAAAAAATTACTGATGAAATGTGTCAGGCTTTTCAAAAAACTGTTGAAAAATTCAAACTGGGAGAATACAAAGCCAAAGTTGAGATTAAAGTCCAGGAAGAATATCAGGCTTTCCGGTTAAATGAAAATGCTGAAGTAGTTGTTCTAGCCAAAGATGCTGCAGAAAGATCGGGTATTGAATTCAAAACAGAGATCGGCGGTGGAGGCAGTGACGTTAATATTTTCAACCAGCATGGTTTACAGATGGCAGTTGCCGGTACAGGCATGGATAAAGTGCATACCGTGGATGAATGCATTAAAATATCAGAACTGGAAACCGGTGCTAAATGGGTGCTGGAAATCATCCGTGAATATTCCAAATAACAAGGGAGAATCATGATAAAACTTGCAATAATCGGTTATGGACAGATGGGGAAACTGATAGAACAGCTTGCACCCGAACACAATTTTGAAGTTGTTTCTATTATCGATCCCCTTCTGGGAAACGAGATCTCGGAAGAATCTCTTTCAAAAGCAGAGGTTTGCATTGAGTTTACAACTCCCGATGTAGCTTTTGAAAATATTCAAAAGATCTGTAAACTTGGAAAGAACCTGGTTGTGGGCACTACCGGCTGGCTGGACAAACTTGAAGCAGTGCAAAAACTGGTTCAACAAAACAAGATCGGAATGGTTTATGGTTCGAACTTTTCTTTGGGCATGAACCTGTTCTTTCAGATGGTGAATTTTACTACCAAGCTGATGAACAAAATGGATAACTATGAAGTTTTCGGTCTGGAACTGCATCATAAAAAAAAGAAAGACAGCCCTTCCGGAACTGCTAAAATCCTTTCGGATATTGTATTGAAAAATACTGATAATAAAACTTCTGTTCAATTTGATAAGTTAGATAGAAAAATTGAAAAGAACGAATTCCATTTTGGCAGCATTAGAGCAGGAAATATACCCGGAACTCATCTTATCGGGTTTGATTCCGCAGCCGATACTATCGAATTGAAACACACGGCAAGAAACCGTGAGGGTCTTGCTATTGGTGCTTTGAAAGCCGCAGAGTGGATCATAAAGAGAAAAGGGCTATACAATTTTACCGAACATTTCTCAGAGATAATAGGAGTTCAACATGAAGCTTGATTTCTTCAAAATGCACACCCAGGGAAATGATTATATTTACTTTGATTTTACAGAAACTAAAACCCCTAAAATCGATTTTTCCAAATTAGCTATTAAACTTTGTAAAAGGCACTTCAGTATTGGTTCCGATGGAATCGTGTTGATCCTGAAGGATGATGACAGTGAAGCTTTTATGAAAATATTTAATGCTGATGGTTCCGAAGGTAAAATGTGTGGTTCTGCTCTTATGTGTGTTTCATCTTACCTGGGGAAAAAGTTAGCCAAGAAAACATTGAATATCGACACAATTTCCGGCGTGAGAACCGGCTTAATACTCGATAAAAATTTCAATGAAATCAAAATCAATATGGGCTCTCCCGAAATCATTTCCAGAGAACCTCTAACTGTAGAAAATTTCTCCGGTTACCTGATTCAGATCGGAAATAAGCATTTCGTTACTTTTATACAAAATCTATCGGCTGATATAGCAGCAAAATTTGGTCCGTTCATTGAAGATAACAAATCCTTTCCTGATGGAATAAATGTGGAATTTGTTAAGATCAAGGCAAAAAATTCTATTGAAATGAGAGTCTGGGAACGAGGTAGCGGAGCAACTCTTTCCTGCGGAACTGGTGCCTGTGCTTCTGTATATGCGGGAATCCAATATGATCTTCTTTCCAATAACGTAAAAGTAAAATTGCCCGGTGGTGAAGTATCTGTGGAATATGAAAACGAAGAAATATTCCTAACAGGCATTGTTTTTTCTGTGTTCACAGGAATAGTGGAAGTATGAAAAAGGTTCTGTTACTTCTAATAATCTTTTTACTCTTCTCCTGCCTGCAGGCGGAAAGCCGCTGGCTGGGAAAAGATAAAGTTATGCATCTTACAGGAAGTGCATTTCTCACCTTTTGGAATTACGGTTTCAGCCAGGATATTATGGAAAATTCCAACGAAGAAAGTCTTTATTTTTCAATTAGTTTTACAGCACTATTGGGAGCAGGTAAAGAATACAGCGATAAGAGAAATAAATCCACAGGCTGGAGTTGGCCAGACCTGGCATACGACCTTGCTGGTATTGCTCTGGGTATGGTTTTGATTAACAATTTGAGGTAAATATGGAAAATGTAGCCCTGATAGAAAGCATCGGCGCTTATTTGAAATCATTGAGAGAACAGAAAAAAATATCCCTTGAAAAAGTATCTGAAAATATAAGGATTAAAGTCCGACTGCTGGAAGATATAGAAAACAACGTTTTTACAAACCTGGGTGGTACGGGTTATGCTAAAGCTATGATAATTAATTATGCGCGTAACCTGGGCGCAGACGAGGAAAAGATACTGCACCTTTTTGATGAGCAAATGAATCAAAAACCAAAGTTTGTACCTCACGTTAAATCTATCCAACCCAAAAAGCTGATTATTCCTCCTAAGATATTCCTGTTCTTTTTGCTGATAATAGTCATTATTGCACTTACTTATCTGGTTATACATTTATATAAAAATAATGTCCTGATCTGGCCTCCATTTAAAAAAACGGAACAAAAAACTGAGACGACCAAGAAGGTGGAAACTCCTGTTAAACCGATAAAATTTGATCTGCAGGAAAAAAAAGATGAGTTGAAGGAAGTTAATGGGAGTACTTTTGATGAAACTGCCTTGAGAGATACAACAGATTACTTGAATGAATTCATGTTCAAAGATAAGGAAAGTCCTTTTAATTTCGACGAATAGATCTTTGATGAGTTTTAAAAAAATACAATTCCAGCACCTGCTGGCTTCAGTGCTGAAACCTGCCCGTTATATTAACCAGGAATTGAATAGTTTTGGAAAACGACCTTCAGACAAAACAGTGAATTTCTGCTTGGCTTTTCCTGATGTTTATGAAGTTGGATTTTCACATCTCGGATTAAAGATATTATACTCCATTTTAAATAAAGAACCCGATTGCGCTGCAGATCGTGTTTATGCTCCCTGGTCGGATTTCGCTGAACTTCTGAAGGAAGAGAACATACCGCTTTTTGGAATTGAAAGCACAGTAGCCCTGAAAGATTTCGACATGATAGGTTTTACATTGCAGACAGAGCTTACTTACACGAATGTTTTATATATGCTTGACCTGGCACAGATTCCGCTTTTTTCCTCGGAGCGACAGGAAACCGATCCGATTATCTTTGCCGGTGGACCTTCCGCAGCTAATCCACAGCCTATGGCAGATTTCTTCGACGGCTTTTTAATAGGTGATGGCGAAGAAGTAATACTCGAGATCAAGAACTGCTTGAAAGAAACTAAAAACAGTTCCCGACTAGAAAAACTGAAAGCACTCAGTCAAATTGAGGGAGTGTATATTCCGATTTTATATGATGAACAGCAGGGCAAAATAAAAGCCCGTAAATTCATGGATTTTGATAACTCGGGGAAAACACATGATAATCAACTTGTTCCCTGGGTAATGCCCACACATTACCGCTACGTTTCAGAGATCATGCGTGGTTGTTCTCGTGGTTGCAGATTCTGTTTTGCAGGAATGTTTTACCGTCCTGTGCGTGAACGAGACCCTAAGGTGATCCTGAAGAACCTGCAGGAAGAAGTAAAAAAATACGGCTGGAGCGAAGCTGCACTTACTTCCCTCTCTTCCAGTGATTATAGTTGTATCAAGCCTCTTCTGATGGAAATCTATAAAAACATGGATAAGACCAGCCTGTCGCTACCTTCACTGCGGGTGGACAGTATCGATGATGAACTGACTACATTGATGAACGCCATGCGTCAAACGGGTCTCACTATTGCCCCGGAAGCCGGAAGTCAGCGGTTGAGAAACATCATAAATAAAAATATAACTGAAGAAGAGATCTTCCGCAGTGTGGAAATAGCGTTGAAAAACGGTTGGCAACTCATTAAATTTTATTTTATGATAGGTTTACCTTTTGAGACAGATGAAGACATCGAAGCGATAATTAAACTTATAAATGACATCATACTGCTTTCCAAAAAGAAGTTGAGAATAAATATTACGATATCTCCTTTCGTACCCAAACCTTTTACTCCCTTCCAATGGGCGGAAATGGAAGATAAAAATGAACTTCTCCGCAAAGCCAAATGGATAAAAAGTACTTTTAGCAAATATAAATTTATTAAAGTAAAATACCACGATGTGGGATCTTCGCTGCTGGAATGTATAATGGGACGTGGTGGACGTGAAATAGGAAAACTAATCTTACATGCTTACAAAAACGGAGCAATATTCGATGGTTGGAATGAGCATTTCTGTTTTGAGAACTGGGTAAAAGCAGCAGAAAAAATCGAAATGGATATCACAGCTTATGCAAAACAGATTTCCTCTGACAGCCAACTTCCCTGGCATAACATCGATCTGGGTATTTCAGAAGAATTCCTGCTTTCCGAATGGAAAAAATCTGAAGATGAAGCAACAACAGAAGATTGCAGGATAGGAAGCTGCTCAGACTGTGGTATCTGTACAAAAAATATTTTACCGAAATATGTTAAAGAAATTCCCACAAAACCCGTAGAATTGAGAAAACAGGTAAATGATAATTCACCCAATATTCATTACCGGGTTTTCTTTGGCAAAATGGGAAAAATCTGTTTTGTGCCGCACCTCGACCTTGCCCGGATGATCTACAATATAATGCGCGCTTCCGGCTTGCCGATAGCCTATTCACAGGGATTCAATGTGCGTCCGATTCTCAGTTTCGGTCATCCTCTTCCCCTGGGTGTGCAGGGTCGTAATGAGTATTTTGATTTCATCCTGAAAGAAGAAATAGATACTGGATTTTTGTATTCTGAAATTGTAAAAGTAATGCCACCGCAATTAGAACTGAATAACATCGAACCTGTACCATTAAAAGCGATGCGAGCCATGAATTATTATGTTTCTGAAAAAATATCCGTAATTCCTCCAGCAGAATTTGCAGAGTTATTTGAAAAGGAGACTGCTTCTTTTCAGAAATGTTCAGAATTCCTTTTTACCCGTATTCGGAAAGGAAAAGAACGAACTGTAGATCTGAAAGAAATAGTTCAAACACTTAATTGGACAGGCGAAAAACTGGAGATCATAAAAAAGATAGTCGGTGCCAGTATTTTTAATGTTTTAGAACAGGTTTACAAAATCGAGAGAAATAAAACGAACCGGTTTGAGATAATACGGGAGGAATTGATTGCTGAGAAATAGTAGGGGCAACTCGTGAGTTGCCCCTACGTTATAAAATGTTATGGATTTGGCATTTTAGAATTTATAACCTATTTCAACTGAGGTGGGGGATGCTTTTATTTCTATCCTTTCAAACGAAACCGCAAATGAAACAATAGAAGCAGCCGTAAGGAATGATCCTGTTATGGTCTTTCGTGTTCGTATTTTTTCCTGTGCTTTTATATCTTTACTGAGATCAATATTGAGATCATCTTCCATTTCTTTCAAATCATCAATTGCATCGCTTATATCACCAGACGTGGCAAAATAATCCCAGGCAAGGGCGCCAAATAATACGCTCAGTAATACTGGCTTCCAGTTTAATTTCGTTTCGTGCGTTTTTTGAATGCCGGGTATAAATATACTACCATCTTTTTTAATCTGGTCTTTAGGAATTATCTCTATAACGCTATCAAAAATCATTCCCTCTTTTTTGAAATCCTTTTTCCGGTAGATCAGCCCTGTAATGGGTTGGTTGCCCTCGTTCTTAATTTCCTTAACGAGATCCCGTTTGAGCAAGTAGATATTTCCTTCTGAGTCCAGATAGATCGAATCACCTTTTTTACCAACGATTTCGCCTTTCAATGTGCGTCCGTCATTAAGAATAACCGATTCACCCCATACCATCGTAAACATGATCAGTAGCATAATCAACGTTAACATCTTTTTCATTTTGTTCTCCCTCTTTTTTTCGTAGTGGTCGAACATTGTTCGACCTTATTGCGGACAGCTCGACGAGCTATCCCTACGTAATTATCATTGTAGTGGTAGAATATTGTTCTACCTTTTACTTAGACAGGACAATGTCCTATCCCTACGCTCTTATTTATAAAAATGTACTTTATCAGTTCAACTATAATGCAATAACCTTTGCAAAGATTATAATATAATTTCTACTTAAACTCCACTGTAACTTTCTCATTCATTTCATTTTTAAAGCCGGGAGCATTCTGCATTTTATCTTTCATTTCTTTTTCATTCACATTATCACTGGACGAAAATATCTTCAGGTATTCCTCATTGGTCATCATCTCATCAAAATCCATTTCAGAAATCGTAACTACATTCCCATCTTTATATGTAGCATTAGAATTGGTGATTCTACCATCAAATTTGATATTGAATGACAGCTTCATGCCTTTATACATAGCTTTCACCATATCAATCGCCTGCTGTTGGTCTTCTTCGCTGAGTGGCTCACCTGCTTCTTCCATATATTCTTCACTTTCCGATTCTTCTTTTATTGGTGGTAAAATAATGCTAAGCTGTGAAGTTTTTCCCTTATTGAAATCAAAAGTAATATACTCTTTTTCTGCTGGCATCCCTGTGCCTTGCATAGCTTTAGCTGCCAGGTTCGTTTCCAGAGCCAGTTTTGTGATATCATCAAAAGTATAAACAGCCATATAACCTTTCAAACCATTTTCCTCGATCTCTTTACTGGATACATAACTCACATTTTCGCCAAATGTAACTGCATCAGCTTTAAGTTTCTCCACATCGTTCAGGTTCATACCTCCCATGTTTTCTCCCATTTCGGTTGTAACTAAAAATTTTTCTTCGATTGTTCCACTTCCGTCTTTTTTTACGGTGATAGTTCTATGAACCTGAAAACAACCACTTAATAACACCGCAATAGAAAGCATCAATATTAAACTTTTGTTTTTTTTCATTTACCCTCCATGAAAAATCAATTTGATGATTGAGAAAATGCAGTTACTCTATAGTTGTCAATCCTATTTTATCTGAAGCATGAAATAGTATTATAAATTCCAGTTGACATACCATATAACTTATGAATCTTAGAGATAGATTATAAGTAATGGAGTATCAATGAGTAATGAAATCCGGGTACGTTTTGCTCCCAGTCCCACAGGCTACTTGCATGTGGGAAGTTTAAGAACTGCTTTATATAATTATCTTTATGCACGTAAGACCTGTGGTAAATTTGTACTTCGTATAGAAGATACCGACCGTAGCCGTTATGTGGAAGGTGCTGTAGAAAACTTGATAGAAACATTGCAGGCAGTTGGTTTGGAATACGATGAAGGACCAGATAAAGGTGGAGATTTTGGACCGTATTTCCAATCCAAACGTACTGATATTTACAAAAAATATCTACAGGAACTCCTGGATAAAGATGCAGCTTATTACTGTTTCTGCACCGAAGATGATCTGAAAAAAATGAGGGAAGAACAAATAGCAAATAAAATGGATATACGTTATGATGGAAGGTGTAGAAACCTTTCTAAAGAACAGATTCAGGAAAAACTGGATCAGGCTAAACCTTACGTAATACGGGCAAAAATACCCGATGAAGGTGAAGTTGTTTTCTTTGATATTGTGCGGGAAAGAGTAAACATCAAGTGGGAAACCGTGGATGATCAGGTTCTTATTAAATCGGATGGATATCCTACTTATCACCTGGCAAATGTGGTGGATGATCACCTGATGGAAATTACACATGTAATCCGGGGTGAGGAGTGGCTTTCCAGTGTTCCCAAACATCTTTTCCTTTATCAGGCTTTAGGTTGGAAACCACCCAAAATGTGCCATCTTCCCCTTCTGTTGAATCCCGATAAAAGCAAGCTAAGCAAACGCCAGGGAGATGTGGCAGTAGAAGATTTCCTGAAAAAAGGTTATTTACCGGAAGCTCTTTTGAATTTCATTGCACTTCTGGGCTGGCATGCCAAAGGAGATGATGAGCTTTTTACAATGGATAAGTTGGAAAAAGAATTTTCGTTGAAAAGGATAAGTAAAGCCGGTGCGGTTTTCGATATTGAAAAACTGAACTGGATGAACGGACATTACCTGCGTAATCTTGAACTGGGCTACATTGCTATAAAAGCCAAATCGTGTTTTATTGAAGCTGGTTTTGATATCAGTGATAATGAGAAATATCTCAAGATCGTGGATGTAGCCAGGAATAGAATATCAACGCTTTCAGAGATCACTGAAGCAGTAAAACCGTTCTTTATTGTTTCAACATATTCGGAAGAGGACCAGCAGATCATTAACAACAAAAATTCTCAAAAATTATTTACTTTCTGGCTGGAAAATCTGAAAGCACTGGATTTCATTACTGAAGATAGTATAAACCAGCTTCTTAAACGAAGCACGGAAGAACTGGGCATCAAGGGAAAAGATCTTTATTTCCCGTTGCGGCTTGCTTTATTCGGTAGTGTTCATGGTCCCGAACTACCTGTGATATTTGATATTCTTGGCAAAAATGAAGTTATCAATAGACTTCAAAAATTAGTTAAATAGGAATCTGATATGAAATATTTCAAAAAATTGATAGGGAAAAAATGTTACTTATCTCCCATTAGCGTGGAAGATGCAGAGCAGTATTGTGAGTGGATAAACGATGCGGAAGTTAATAAGTTCATGGTCTTTTCTTCGCATCAGATCGGCGTTGAAAAAGAAAGAACTATCCTGGAAGATATGATAAAAAGAAATGCTCATATCTTCGCTATCATCGACATTGAAAAAGATGAACTTATCGGGAACTGCAGTTTATTCGATATTGATCATCTCAACAGGAAGGCAGAGTTTGGCATTTTCATCGGAAATAAAACTTACTGGGGAAAGGGTTATGGAACCGAAGCAACCATGCTGATATTAGATTACGGTTTTAACATTCTGAACCTGAACGGCATAATGCTTAGAGTTTACAGTTATAATAAAAGAGGAATTCGTTCTTACAAAAAATCCGGTTTTAAAGTAATCGGTAATCATAGAGAAGCCAAAATAATCGGTAGTAAAAAATACGATGAAATATATATGGATATCCTTGCCAGTGAATTTAAGAGTATATACATAAAGAAAATTATGGATCAGGAATAAAGATAAATTATGTTCAAAAAAATAAAAGGTCAGGATAAAGCGATCTCCATTTTGAAACGAGCTATGGAGAACGATAAGATAGCGAATACTTATCTTTTCTACGGACCGGAAGGAGTGGGAAAATTCACTTCTGCTCTTTACTTTGGAATGGCGTTGAATTGTCATGCTACATTAGACAAACGCCCTTGCGGAACCTGTTCTTCGTGCCAGAAATCATTAACTTTTTCACATCCGGACCTGATCTATGTCTTCCCATTTCCCAAAGAATCGAATAAACCGGATATCTCCGTTGAGGGTGAGATCAAAACTGAAAAGATCTTGGAAGAATATAAAGCATATATCGAAAACAAGATCAAAACCCCATGGAAAGAATTTTTCTTTTCAAAGAACATTGGCATAAGGATAGCCAGTATACGGATGCTGGAACACAGGATACAATTAACTCCCAATGAAGGGAATTACAAAATTTGCCTTATTGAAGATGCCGAACAAATGACTCACCAGGCGGCAAATGCTTTCCTGAAAACTCTGGAAGAACCGCCTGCGGACACAATAATAATACTTACTACTTCCAGACCTAATTCACTATTACCTACCATAATTTCTCGTTGCCAGCAAATACCGTTTAATCCGGTTACCAGAAAATTGATAGAACAGAAACTGGAAGAAAAAAAATCACTGGAAAATATTGAAGCTAAAATGTATGCCCGTATTGCAAATGGCAACATGGAAAAAGGGCTTCGTTTAGTGGAAGAAGGAAGAATTGAAACCCGCGAGCAGACAGTTGAATTCCTGCATATTCTGATAAATCAGAACGATCTTCGTTTCCTGGATTTCGTGATCCGATATAGAAGTTCAAAGATGCTGAATAAACTTACAGAAATGATATTACACCTGATAATCTGGATCAGTGATATTTCCTATTTCAAACATGCTCATTCCGAGATCGTTAATCTGGATAAAACCGATATGATCGAGACATTATACCAGAAAAATCCGAATATAGATGAATATGCTTCCGACCTGATTAACTTCCTGGAAGAAATGCTGCGTAAACTCGATGGTCATGTGAATCAGCAGCTTGTTCTAACTGAAATTTATAATAGATTATCAAAAACGTTCTTTCCCGAATAGGAGAATAAAAAAATGAAGAATGAAGAATCAACTAACTTCATTAGAAATATTATCGATGAAGATATAAAAAATGGTAAACACGGTGGCAGAGTTCATACTCGTTTTCCACCGGAACCAAATGGTCACCTGCATATAGGTCATGCTAAAGCCATTTTACTGAATTATGGTATTGCTGTAGATTATAATGGCAAATTCAATCTTCGTTTTGATGATACCAATCCCGAAAAAGAAGAAGAAGAATATGTAAATGCTATTATCAACGATATCAAATGGCTGGGCTGCGACTGGGAAGACCGCTTGCTGCATGCTTCCGATTACTTTGACCAGATGTATGAATATGCTATTCAACTGGTTAAAGACGGCAAAGCTTATGTGGATAGCCAGAGTCTGGAAGATATTCGCAGGAATCGCGGTACAGTGACAGAGGTGGGAAAAGACAGTCCGTTCAAGAACCGCTCCATAGAAGAAAATCTCGATCTCCTGCAGAAAACGAAAAATGGAGAATTTGATGAAGGAACGCATGTTCTACGAGCAAAGATAGATATGGCTTCTGCAAATATGCTGATGCGCGACCCGCTGATATATCGAATTCGTCATGCCGAACACTATCGTACAGGCAATAAATGGCACATCTACCCGATGTATGATTTTGCCCACTGCCTGGAAGATTCCATAGAGGGAATAACTCATTCTCTCTGCTCTATCGAGTTTGAAAATAACCGCCCGTTATACGACTGGTTTCTGGATCAACTGAACGTTCATCATCCTCAACAGATCGAATTTGCCAGGCTTTACTTGAACCATACCGTTCTAAGTAAACGTAAACTCATCGAACTTGTGGAAGGTAAATTCGTTTGCGGTTGGGATGATCCCAGAATGCCCACTATCTCCGGCTTGAGAAGACGTGGATATACTTCAAATTCTATTCGCAATTTCTGTGACAGAATCGGTTTGGCAAAACGTCAGAGCATCGTAGATATGGCGCTGCTGGAATTCTCCATCAGAGAAGAACTGAATAAAACTGCTCAGCGCAGGATGGCTGTTCTTGATCCGTTAAAAGTAATTATAGAAAATTATCCCGATGACCTTGTAGAAGAAATGGAGGCAGTAAATAATCCCGAAGATCCGGATGCAGGAACACGAAAAGTTCCCTTCTCAAAAATTATCTATATCGAGCGAGGAGATTTTATGGAAGACCCTCCTAAAAAATTCTTCCGTCTGGCTCCCGGACGTGAGGTCAGATTACGTTATGCTTATTTTGTTAAATGTAAAAAAGTTATAAAAGATGAAAAAGGCAATATTATTGAATTGCGTTGCAGTTACGATCCCGAATCACGTGGGGGTAAATCACCTGATGGTAGAAAAGTGAAGGCAACTCTGCACTGGGTTTCTGCAAAACATGCTATCGATGCGGAAGTTCGCTTGTATGAACATTTATTTACAGTTGCCGATCTAAGTGCTGTGGAGGGAGATTTCAAAAAATACATAAACCCTGATTCGCTGCAAATCTTAACCGAATGCAAGCTTGCACCAAGCTTGCTCAATGTAGAAAAAGGAAGCAGATTCCAGTTTGAGAGAAAGGGATATTTTTACGTCGATTCGGACTCAACAAAAGAGAAACCAGTTTTTAACAGGATCGTTACACTGCGTGATGAATGGGCAAGGCTACAAAAAGCCAAGAAGTAGAAGTGAAAAAGCTTATCGCCATAGTAGATGATGAACTGGATATTCTTGATCTGGTGGCAATAAACCTGGAAAAATCAGGTTTTAAAACTGCAAAATTTGAAGATGCATCCGGTTTACTGAATTTCCTGGAAAGTGAAATCCCGGACCTGATCGTACTTGATCTGATGCTGCCGGACATAGACGGATTCGATGTGTGCAAGAATCTGAAAAAAAATGATGGATTCTCCTCGATTCCCATAATTATGTTAACTGCCAAAGGAGAAGAAACAGATCGGATTCTGGGTCTCGAATTTGGTGCTGATGATTATATAATAAAACCTTTTTCTCCCCGTGAACTTGTTGCCCGGGTGAAAGCAGTTCTCAGACGAAGCGATCCCAAGCAGAAAGAAAAAGAAGTTCTGATAGTTGGAAAAATCCTGAAGATCGATACAAATAAATTTGAAGTTTATGTAGAGAACAAAAAAATCGATCTGACTTCGACCGAATTCAATCTTCTCAAACTCCTTACCAAAAGGATCGGCTGGGTTTATTCCAGGAATCAGATACTTGATCATCTTTGGGGAAACGAAAAAATAGTCATAGATAGAACAGTGGATGTTCATATAAAAAACCTGCGGGAGAAACTGGGACCGGCAGGCAAATTCATAAAAAATATTCGCAGTGTGGGATATAAAATTGAAGAGTGAAATGAAACTTTTTAACAAAGCAATTCGTACACTTTCCATCATTCTGATATTGTATGCAATCCTGGTCTTTATTCTCATTGTTCACGTGATACCGTTCACCAGCCTTCTACTGGCAATATCGCTGATCACAGTTATAGTTCTACTCATTTCGATATTTTATTCATATTCCATTATAAAACCTGTTGAAAACCTTAACGAGCAAATCGGGAAAATTGCAGAAGGTGATTTCTCTGAATTAAAATATTCCAAAAATCCTGAATACAGAAATATGTTTAACAATCTGGATAGCATTTCCAGAAAACTTCAAAAATATGAAGCTAAGCTTTCCAAACAAAAAGAAGGATTTAATATCATCATCGAATCGATCAAAGAAGCTATCTGGATCCAGAATAAGAAGGGATTCATTACAACATCAAACCAGAGCTTTATGAATCTTGTTAAGCAGCAAAATGTAAAAGGACAGTATTTCTGGAATGTGATCCGGGAAAAAGAGCTTTATGATGTTGCCGACAACATCTTTAAAAAACCGGAGAACAGAACCGAAGAAATAGAGATGGATGGAAAACACTACCTTTGCAGCACATCCCATTCCCCGCTTACGGAAGAAACGGTCTTTATTCTGTATGACATTACTGATATCCGTCAACTGGAGAACATAAAGAAAGATTTCATACTTAATGTTTCCCACGAACTGCGTACTCCGCTCACTTCCATAAAAGGTTATCTGGAAACCCTCGAAGATGAGATCGGTGATGAACATCCATCTTATATCGAGGTCATAAAACGCAACACAGATCGCCTTATCAACATCGTTAAAGACCTGCTTACCCTTTCCAGGCTGGAACACGATATTTCCCTGGAAAAAGAAGATATAAAACCGGATGAGTTTTTGAAGAATATCAACAAGATTTTCGAGCATCGTCTCAAAAAGAAGAAACTAAAATTCCAATATTCTATCGAAAATAAGCTGAAAACGTTTATTGCGGATAGATTCAAATGGGAACAGGTTTTTATTAACCTTGTGGACAATGCCATTAAATATACCGAAAAAGGTGAAGTAAAAATAGAAGTAAAACAGGAAGATGACAAAATAATATTTGAGATCACAGACACGGGAAATGGGATTGCACCGGAACATCTTCCCCGCCTTTTTGAGCGCTTCTACACAGTGGATAAATCCCGTTCCAGAAAAATGGGCGGAACAGGTTTGGGACTTTCGATAGTGAAACATATTGTTAATTTGCATGATGGAACTATAAAAGTAGATAGTGAAATTGAAGTGGGAACGAAATTTATTATTATACTTCCATCAAATAAAGAAAATGAATAAAGAAAAAATCGCAACCGAATATCTCCCGCTTGTAAAAAGCATTGCCAATAAATATGCTCATCTTGGTGTTCCTATCGAAGACCTGGAACAGGAAGGAATGATCGGTCTTCTGGAAGCTGTTGATAAATTTCAGAATGATAAAGGTGCCAAATTCTCCACTTATGCAACTTACTGGATAAAGAAGAAGATCCTGGCAGCGATAGATAAAGAAAAGAAAGGTTCACTCGATTCGATAAAGCTGACAGAAGAATCAATTGAAACCAAAGAAGATGAATTAAAAACCAGCCAGTATTTGAAACTCCCGCAAAATATGCCCGATATCGAAAGAAAGATATTACGAATGTTATTTGAAGAACAACTTACTTTAAAGGAAATAGCACAGGAATTAGAAATTTCCCGTGAACGTGTTCGACAATTGAAAGAAAAAGCCCTCAGAAGAATGAGAGTGAAGAAGAAATAAACTATTAGATTTTATTTAAAAATTCGATCAAATCGTTGTTCTTCTTTTCAATTTCACATTCCCAAATTCTTACAACCTTCCAACCTTTTGCTTCTATTCTTTCTTTAATGTCTTTATCTCTTTCACGGTTTTTCTTAATCTTTTCGTCCCAATATTTACGATTCGTTTTTGGTCGAAGAGTTCGACAATTATGTCCGTGCCAAAAACATCCATCAGCGAAAATTGCGACTTTTTTCTTTAGGAAAACGAAATCGGGAAACGCATTTGCGATTTTATAATTCCTTCTCCATCCTTTAATGCTGAATTCTTTAAATAATTTGATTAGCTTTTGTTCTGTAGATTTGTTTCCTTTTGGTTTGTTTGCCTTCATTATTTCGGAACGTTTTTTGGGGGAAATAGTATCACTCATATTCTTCTGATTCGATCCTTACCTCAGACATTAATTAAAACAATCTAATTGCCACTCGACAATAATGTTCTAATTCTTCCCTTAATGTTATCGTAAACTGAAGTCAGTTTTATTTTTGCCTCGTTTGTCAAACGAGCAGTATGCATAAGTGCATCTCTAATTGGTTTATATTGCTTTGAATCGTTATGAAGACAATTTACCTGACCTCTTGTGTCAACTATACCTGCAAGATCAGTCATATCAAGGTAGCTGATATCAATATTAGCTTGTCTTAGTTCGATATTAATATTACCCGCTGCCTTATTTTGAGTTTCGATAGTTTTTAGTTTATTTATATAATCCTGGGCATTAGATATATCAATACTATTTTCTATGATTAATTTCCGAACCAAGTTTTCAGATATAAAACACTCAGCATAAGAACCGAAATTGAATTGTGCATCTTCACCTAATTCATTAACCCAATTTTCTACTCTTTCTCCATAATCAGTGTCATCTGGTGGTGCAGTATATTCTTCTGCAACAACATTAAAGAGTTCTCTAGATTTTCTCTCTTTCTTTGTTATCCGGGGATTTTCAGAATCACCTTCTTCACGATGTTTTACCCTCCACTTATCCCAATCTTCAATGACTTTGTTTATAATCGGATTCTGGAGTTTTTTTAATAAACTTTCGAACTTAGGATCATTTGCTACAATTCCTTCGCGAGCTGTGGTAAACCTATCTTCACTATCATCCAACTCATTAAAATGGATTTGTCCGTATAAATAGTTTTCTACGATTCTCGAAGTGGGTATTTGTTTTAGAATATTTCTCTCTCTCAATCTACCATTAACAAAAAGGTCGATACCTACCCTTTCATCTGTAGAAATAATCGAAAGGTTTTTTGGTTTTTCGACAGATGCAATAAATCCTTTAAAATTTTCTTCAATTGTAATTTTGCTTTCTTCGAGTGGTGGGAATTTTTCTTTAAGTTTCTGTATGTATGGATCCTGAATATCGTTAATTAACCAAATAAATTGAGTTTTTAAAGCGAGATCATCTAAGCATTCAACAGTTATTTTTTCATCATTAAGGTATAAGTTGAAAGAATCATCAATAAGAGAAAATCTAAAATATAAAGCGATAGATTTTCGTAAATAATCTTCTGTATTCCTTATTCCGTCTTTTATGTTCTCAAAATAAACAATAGTACCTTTTTGGTGGTTTTCGATATAGGGTTCGAAGATGCTTTTTTCCCATTTACCCAACGGGTATTCCTGAGGTGTTAAATCCTCAGTTATAGCATCATCTAATCTAGAATTATCTATAGTTCCACCATTATATTCCCCATTTTCTATCTTTGATATAATCGAAATTTTATCCGCACAAGACAATAATGCTAATTTACCTATTCCCTTGCGTCCGATATATGGCCTATCTTTTCCAGATTTGGAATTACCATCTTTTCTCTTTGAGTAACCAATCTTAAGGAATTTATTCTGGAAGTCTTCTGCGTTCATGCCGATTCCGTCATCTTTAATAACAAGATAGTTTTCATCTCTGTCTAAATATATCCAAACATTTTCTGCATCGGCATCCCAAGAGTTAGAAACCGCCTCTCCGAGAACAGTCATAAAGCTTCGATATAGATTTCTTCCTAAATGGTTTAACACACTAAGTGATATTTCAAAAGTGAAGTCTGTATCATGATTCGTCATTATATTCCCCTACATGTTTCAGTATACTTTTCCCAATTGCATATCCCAACTTTACAGGGACTGCATTTCCAATATGAATTCCGAGTTTTCCGAATGAGATTTTTTTTTCAGGATCAATGAACTTATATTCTGGTGAAAAAGTTTGTAACATTGCTCCTTCTCTTAAAGATAATCCTCTATCCTGCTCAGGATGTCCAAACCTTCCTGTTCCGAAATTGTAAAATTGAGTTGTAATTGTAGGAGCTACTTTATCCCATTTCATTCGACCATAAACTGATGGGTAAGTTTTTCCTTCTACTTTGTTATGACAATTTGCTATTAATTCTTTCGGCCAGTCTCTCCATGTTCCACCAGGTTTTGATTTTTGAATCCGAAGTTTATTTTTTTCTTTTAATTTAGAAGATCTATGAAGAATATCTTTCTTAGATGTTTCTCCATCGTCAATTGGTTCCATTTTTCCAATAGTTTTTTTAACAGTAATATAATTTTCTTTATTATAGGATGGTTTAATCATTTCTATATTTTCATTTTTCGATGCCAAAACTACCATTCTCCTCCGAGATTGAGGAACACCGTAGTCAGCAGTGCGTATTATTTTTTTAAATATCTTATAATTATTTCTTTTCAGCAAATCAATAAAATCTTGAAATACTTGCTCTTTTTTTATTTGAGCAACATTTTCCATAGAGACTATTTCGGGATTAACTTCTTCAATCAATCTACTGAACTCATACAACAAACCCCACTTAGAATCTTTATTCCTGTTTTTGATTTTCAGTGTATGATTAGAAAAAGGCTGACATGGTGCACATCCGACCAATACCTTTATCGAATTTTCGGGGAATAATTCCAACAAATAATCTCCTGATAATTTTGAAATATCTGTATCATAAAATGTAGAATCATTATTAGTTTCATAAGCATATTTGCATGTTGCATCAATATCAAAACCGGCAAGAACATCTATACCGGATTCGATTAATCCGTTTGTAAGTCCTCCGATTCCACAGAACAAGTCGATTGCATATATTTTCTTTTTCATTATTAAATTCTCAAAATGAATATTTATTTTATCATTAAACTGGCAAGATGTTTATTAACTTTTATCTATATTCTCACTTTCCTAAGAACAACTTGGGAATGTGTTTCTAACATTTATCAGTGTCTATTCGTATTCATTTACGGTTATAATAAATCCTGAGTCCAACCTTTGCGAAGGTGAAAAAAAATAATAGCAAGTAGTCCGAAAACCATTCGAAAGGTCTTGCATTATAAATCCGTTTTATCCATGTTATCTGCGGCTTCATACTCCTCTTAACACAATCTTAACATTTCTCTTATACTTACTTAACTTTTCATCCGTATAATATAAACGAATGGACAAAAAATGTCCGGAAAAATGAAGGAGGAGAAAATGAAAAAAGCATTACTAATTGTAATTTTAACAGTCGTTGCATTTGGTATTTTGAATGCAGAAACAAAGCTGAAAATGGAACTGTGGAATCGCTGGACGTACCAGACGATCGATGGAGAAGTAACAAAGAATGAGATGGCTCTCAAAAGAGGATATCTTCGTCTTGAACCAAAATTCGGGAATAATATTAAAGGTCGTTTCAATGTGGATTTCTTCAGCGATGATGATGCATTGGACGGAGTTGGACTTAAACTGAAATATGCTTACTTGGATTTCAGCAATATACTTCCTATCAAGGATTCCAAAATTACTGTCGGATTAATGAAAACGTATTTCGGTACGATCTACGACTGGACTTATCAAACTATAGACAAAGATCCATCAGATAAATACAAGTTTGTGAGTTCAACGGATTACGGTTTTGGTATAACAGGTTATCTTCCAAATGGATTTGGTTCTTATGCCTTGGCTGCATACAATGGTGAAGGTTACAAAAAAACTGCTGGAGATATCAATAAAGACCTGAACTTTGTTGCCAACCTGCGTGTAACTCCAATTGCCGGTGTTACAGTTGGCGGTTCTTATATGATGAAAACAAAAAAAGACAGCGAAATCGCTGATAGTTTAGGAACGATGATCGATAATCCGGATAGAGAAGAATACTCCATGATAGCTAGTGTTGGAAAATTTGCTTTCGGTCCTTTCAGTCTGCTGGCTCAATACCTGATGAAAGACAAAAACAAACCAAACGTAGATGATTATGAAAAAGTTAATACCACTGCAATGTCTTTCTTACCGGTTTTCAAAGTTAACAACAACTTCGATATTCTGGCTCGTTATGACATCTACGATCCCGATATGGAAACAGACGATGACGGATATAACACGATCGTAGCAGGCTTTAATTATCACATTATGAGAGATGCAAAGAACAATCCGAAATTATTCGTCCAAACAAACTATCAGATGAAACAATATGAAGCTGATGATTCTGATGATGTAAGTGAACTTATGGTTCAATTACGTTGGATATTCTCAGAAACAATTAATAAAGGAAAGTAACTCAAAGCTCCTGCTTTGAGAAAAATTCACAAACGAGGACGTTTGTATTACTAAAAAAAAGGAGAAAAAATGAAAAAAATTGTAATTTTACTCACCCTTTTTGCACTCATCGCAGTTCCGGTGTTAGCAAAAAAAGGAAACAAGATAACCATTGCCGGATCAACCACTGTACTTCCCATCGCACAGGCAACTGCAGAAGTTTTTATGAATAACAATCCTGAGATTAATATCTCTGTTCGTGGTGGAGGTTCAAGTGTGGGAATAGCTGCAATTATGGCAGGAACGGTCGATATTGGAAATGCTTCACGACATATTAAAGCAAAAGAACTGGCATCTGCTCGCGAGCAGGGTATCAATCCTTACGAAAACATTGTTGCAAACGATGGAATCGTTATTGTAATCCACAAAGACAATAACGTAAAAGACCTTACATTGGAACAGGTTAAGGACATCTATACCGGCAAGATCAGCAATTGGAAAGAAGTTGGTGGTCCTGCAATGCCAATAGTTGTAATTTCCCGCGATGTATCTTCCGGCACCTTCGAAGTCTTTAATAAAATAGTTCTGAACAATGCAAAATGCATCGATGGTGCTTTGATGCTGGCTTCCAATAATGCAGTAGTTTCCACTATCGCTACCACACCCGGAGCTATAGGTTATGCCGGACTTGGTTACCTGAACGAAACAGTTAATGCTGTTAAGATCAACGGAATTATGCCTTCCAAAGCAACTATCCAGTCACTACAATATCCCATTGCACGTACTCTGCATATGTATACAAACGGTGCTCCCAGGGGATTGGCAAAAAGATATATCGATTTCATTCTTTCTGCAGAAGGACAGAAAATAGTTGAAGAACAGGGATTCATTAGTGTTGAATAAATATTTTGTAAACTTTCGGAATTTTAATAATGTTCCCAAGCCCCAGCTTGGGAACATTCATCCATTCTAAAATAAAGGATTAAAATGAAATCATCCAAAATACTGGTTTTACTTATTATCGGTTTTGTGATGCTTTATTTCATCGCAGCTTGTGTGCAGAGAACCAATCGGATAAATACTGCCGGTTCTACAACTGTTCTTCCCATCGTTCAGGCAGCAGCAGAAATTTATATGCAGAAGAATCCGAAGATCAATATTTCTGTACGTGGTGGCGGAACCGGGATCGGTATCAAATCTATGATCAATGAAACTATCGATATCGGGAATGCATCCAGAAAGATCAATAAACGTGAATCTGACCTGATTGAAAAAGATCTCATCGAAACCGCCATTGCCAAAGATGCTATCTCCATCGTTGTTCACAAAGACAATCCCATCGTTAAATTAACTTTAGAACAACTTAAAAAGATATATTCAGGAGATATCATTAACTGGAGATCAGTTGGTGGAAACGACAAAAAGATCATCGTTATTTCCAGAGATATTTCTTCCGGTTCTTTTGAAGTGTTCAACGAAGTAGTGCTGGATAGTACAATGGTAAAAAACAATGCGATGAAGCTTTCATCCAATAATGCAGTGGCAACCGCCGTTAGTTACACACCCGGCGCTATCGGGTATATTGGATTGGGTTATGTAAGAAATGAACTTAAAGTGCTGAAAATAGACGGAGTGCTTCCCACCCGCGAAACAGCAATGAACAATGAATACAAATTAACCAGGTTTCTATATATGTATACAACAGACACACCTAAGAAACTGGCTCAGGATTTCATCGATTTTATCCTTTCCGAGAAGGGACAGAAAATCGTGGAAGAACAGGGATATGTGAGGATAAAATAGTGAATAAATTCAAGGAGAGAATGTTCAAAGGGATCACTTATACTGCTTCATTATTTACTATTATTGTTCTCTTTGGCATTATTGCAACTTTATTCTCAGAAGGGTTACCGATCCTGAAGCACGTGAATATTAAAGACTTTTTAACAAGTCCAAACTGGCATCCTACCCATTTTCCACCTGATTTTGGAATTCTGTCATTGATCGTTGGTTCGCTGGTGGTAACTGCCGGAGCGTTGATCATCGCAATTCCGTTGGGATTAGGTTCTGCCATTTATATATCGGAAATAGCCGGACCGAGAGCAAAGGAAATAATCAAACCCATCATCGAACTTCTGGCGGGAATTCCATCCGTTGTTTACGGTCTATTTGGAATGGCATTTCTCTCCCCATTCCTGATAAAAGCCTTTGGAATTCCCTCCGGATTGAATGCCTTTTCTGCTTCGATCGTCCTGGGAGTGATGGTGGTTCCCATAATATCCAGTATGAGCGAGGATGCAATTTCCACAGTTCCCAGAAACTTGCGGGAAGCTTCTTTTGCATTGGGAGCGACCAAGTGGGAAACCATAGTTCAAATAGTTTTACCGGCAGCTCGTTCCGGTGTTATCGGCAGTATTATGCTGGGTTTTGGCAGAGCTATCGGAGAAACAATGGTAGTGATAATGATAGCTGGTGGTGCTGCTCAAATTCCCAAAAGTATATTTCAGCCGGTACGTCCGATGACAGCAGCTATTGCTTCCGAGATGGGAGAAACAGTTATCGGTAGTCCGCATTTTCACGCTCTTTTTGGAATTGCGATTATATTATTTATCATCACATTTATTACAAATATTATTACTGAATTCATATTTCTGAAGAAAAGGAAGTAAAGAATGGCAACGAACAAAACGAACAACTGTCTTTCTGAGGAATCTCTTAACCTTACTTTCGAAGAATCTCGTGAGAATTCTTGCAGCTTAACTTCTCGTAAAGCATTGATATCCTTCCGTCAAAAGCCGGACACTGTACAAAGAATAACGTGCAAGATTCGCAAAGCTTCGGCTTGGCAAGCAGGAAGACAAAGGAAGTAATAATGACAAAACGTGAATTAAAGCAATTTCTTGGAGTAAATCTTCTTCGTATATTCATAGCTGTTACAGCAATATTCCTGATTCTATTCCTGTATGTGATAATCTCGAAGGGCGGCAAGATGATCTCCTGGTCATTCCTGACCGAATCACCAAAAAAATATATGACTGAAGGGGGAATATTCCCTGCTATTGTGGGAACGTTCTGGCTCACCATTATCTCGATCGGTATTTCACTGCCTCTGGGAGTTTTCACCGCCATTTATATGGTGAGTTACGGAAGGCCTGCCTGGTTCGTGAGATCTGTCCGAATAGCTATCAACACACTTGCCGGTGTACCATCTATCATTTATGGATTGTTCGGTCTTACAGTATTTGTGCAATTACTACAGTTCGATGTTTCCATTCTTTCCGGTTCACTCACCCTGGCGGTCCTGGCACTTCCGGTTATGATCAATGCCAGCGAAGAAGCGTTGCGAGGTGTTCCACAGGATTTCAGGGAAGCTTCTCTGGCACTGGGTGCTACAGAAAGACAGACTATCCTGCGAGTTCTTCTGCCCACCGCTCTTCCCAATATTCTCACTGGAACCATCATTAGTATTGGACGCGTTGCAGGAGAAACCGCTCCGATC
>JAUXIJ010000056.1 GCA_030621085.1 Candidatus Cloacimonadota bacterium
CGAAGAATCTACTCTAATAATGAGACCTTGTCTGGTTCAGATGGATTCTTCGTCGAATGCCTTTGCAGGTTCATCCTCAGAAAGACAGTTGTTTTAAAATAATTATTAAAAGTGAGGACAATATGGGAAAGATACTAATTTTGGAAGATAATAAAAAACTTGCAGGATATTATAAAACAATCTTAAAAGAAGCGGGTTTTGATATTGAACTAACTTTCAACAGTACAGATTTCTTCTACATGTATTCCGATTTCAAACCTGATGTTCTGATCCTGGATATAAAGCTGAATAACAGCGAATTAAATGGGTTGGAAGTATACGAGAAACTAATAAAACAGAATAGGGGATTTTCCAAAGTCATCATTCTTTCCGGGGAAGCTACCAGGATGCAGGTAGCAAAAGCCATGAAATTAGGAGCTTATACTTTCATAGATAAAACCGGTGAGTTCAATTCGGATAAATTCCTTTCCGACGTTCAGCAGGCTATGAACCTTAAACAGCAGGAAGAATCAAATTTATTTTTAAGAAAAGAAAAAGATACGCTTCGAAACCAGTTAATAAATATTTTCCCCCTAATAGGTAATTCTGTTCCCATGAAAAAGGTAAACAAACTGATCGATAAATTTTCCGGTGCAGACGTTGATATCATGATAATCGGGGAAACCGGAACGGGGAAAGAGATAGTGGCGAATAACATCTACTGGAAATCAAATCGTGCCGGCAAGCCCTATATCAAAGTAAATGCTGGAGGAATCCCGGAAACACTGGTAGATTCGGAGTTATTCGGACATAAAAAAGGAGCTTTTACGGGAGCGTATTCGGATAAGAAGGGCTTCTTTGAACAGGCAGATACAGGTGTTCTATTCCTGGATGAGATCGCAAACCTGAGCTACCTTACCCAGGCAAAAGTGCTCAGAGCAATCGAATATAATGAAATAAGAATAGTTGGTGGTAATAATAAAAAAGTTGATGTTCAATTTATATTTGCTTGTAATAAAAACCTCACTGAGCTTGTAGAAGAAAATCATTTCAGGGAGGACCTTTATTACAGGTTAGAAGGCAATATAATTCATTTACCTCCGCTGCGGAAACGCGGGGATGATATAATCTTACTAATGGATTATTTTTTCAATAAATATTCATCCAAACACGAATCAATATTAGAAGTAGAACTGAATAAATTAAGTGATAAACTGCATTCCTATAACTGGCCGGGGAATGTTCGAGAGTTGGAAAAGTTCTGTGAATTTCTTCTGATAATGTACGATAAGATTGATAATAATACTATTAAAGCTGAATTGGATAATAAAAAAACCGGTTCTTCACAAAATGGTTTTTCGGATATTTCCAAATTACTTGCACAGAATAATTACATAACTGCGTTAGAAGGATTGGAAAAGAAATATCTTGGATTCCAATTGTTGAAATATGATAATAAAGTTTCACTTATGGCAGAGAAAATTGGATTGGATAGGTCCACATTATATAAAAAAATAAAGAAATACAATTTATAAACACAATACCTTCTCTTTCATAATCTCGACGGAAAAGTATTTGTTTTTCAAATAAAATTATCTCAATGATCCTGTTAATCTCAAAATAGTTCTAATAACCTTTAGGAAGCGAAGCTTTGATGTTCAGTACAAAAACCCTGATAGATACAGAGGAATAATATTATCATACCCCATTTCCTGATCATCCCTGAAAACGTAACCATCTTGTGTATCCATGATTTGTTTGCGGGATTTGGTTTTACCGCCAATTTCCACTTCAATGTCCTTACCAGTTTTTAGATCAATTGAATAATCAGCGATTTGAGAAGAATATAGCAGATATAACTCATTGAGCTGTGAGACAAAAAAAGATTCTCTTATATTTCCCACATCTACATTGTGCTTCCATAATTCATTGCTTATTGCATAGTAAAGATTCGGATTGGATAAAAATATCCTGGATTTTTTTAAAGAACGAACTGTTGCATCTCTTTTCTTGATAATGTTAATCAAATCAGCTCGAGACAGCAGATCAAGGAATTCATATAAAGTTTCTTTGGAAATATCCAACTCATTGCACATTGAACCAATATTTATGGTTGGGATTTTTGAGATGGCTAAATATGCAATGAGCTTCTTAAGAGCAACTTGAGAAGAACTTTTGATATCCTTTAAAGTAGGAACATCCTCATAAATGACTTTATCAAGAACATTATTCAAGAGAACCTGATATTCCGAAATATCCACAGTTGTAAAAAACGGATAAAATCCGATTTGTTTGTATTCCATAAAATATTTTAAAATATCCCTGTTTATATGAAGTAAGTCAGAACTGATTTTTATATGATTAGAAAGTATTTCTTTCAGACCAAAACTTGAAAAATTAACTTCATATTTCAACTCTAAAAATTCTCTGAAAGATAGTCCTTTCAGGTTGTATATTAATGTTCTTCGAGAGAGATCTCCTTTCTGGTTTAGAATATTAAGCCTGGAACTACCAAGTATAATTATCTTCTTATCAGGGAAGGCATCATATAATGCTTTAACCTCGGAAGACCAGTTTGTCTGTTTATGAATCTCATCTATTATTATAGCGTCTCCATAATACTTAAAATATTCAGTTGCTATATTATAAACTCCATTTTTCAGAACCAGCGGATTGTCTGCTGACATATACAGGCATTCTGCTGTTGTTTTATATTTTTCTTTAAAATGTTGTAGAACCAACGTGGTTTTACCTGTTCCCCTTGCTCCGGTTATAGTTATCATTCTGTTTTCCCAATTGATTTTCTCAAACAAGTAACGTTTAAACTTCAAGGGAGTTTGAGAGATCAGCTTGTTTTGAATTGCAAAAAGTTCATTAATTTCTATATTCATTTTCCCTCCCGAGACTTCAGTGTGAAGTATAAATGACTGCTCAAGTTGTCAATATAAAGATTTTTTGACATTCTGACTTGTCTAATTTATCTACTCAAAAGTAATTTCCCCTATTCAATTAGAAAAAAATACCTGAATAATCTTGGTGTAACAAAAAGTGTTTCAACAATATTGATTCCATTTGGTTTTTAAGTAGATTTATTAGCAAATCACCTTATAAATCTTCCTGATTCGTGCTAAATTTCAACACGGAATTTGACCCTATAAATTATTTGACACATAAAAGCCAAATCAAATAAATGTCCACGGGGTTTAGCATGAACATAATAAACAACAGGACAGGCTGGATAGAAGTTATCTGTGGCAGCATGTTCAGCGGTAAAACGGAAGAGCTGATCAGACGAGTTCACCGGGCTGAATATGCCAGGCAGAAAATTCAGGTATTTAAGCCTAAGATCGATGACCGTTACGATAAAGAACAGATCGTTTCACACAGCCAGATGAAAACCCCCTCGGTGATAGTTGCCACTTCTCAGGACATACACAAACAAGTAAAATATGATACTGAAGTTGTAGCCATCGACGAAGTACAATTTTTTGATGATAAGATCGTGAAAATCTGCAGTAAACTAGCCGATAGCGGCAAGCGTGTGATCATAGCTGGATTGGATCAGGACTATCGTGGTATACCTTTTGGTCCCATGCCCCAACTGCTGGCTATTGCCGAATATGTGACCAAACTCAATGCTATCTGCGTAAAATGTGGCAATCCTGCCAGCCGAACTCAGCGTCTCTCGCGGGAAAAGGATACAATTGTGGTAGGTGCCAGCGATATTTATGAGGCGCGTTGTCGTAATTGTCACGAGGTTCTAAAATAATGAATGGTCTCAGATATCTGATAATCCAAGCTATTGATATTTATATGTTCATCATCATCATTCGTGCCATCCTTTCTTGGTTCCCTGTAAATCCACATAGCGCATTCTTCAGAGTTTACCTGTTTCTGGTAACTATCACAGAACCCGTATTGGGCTGGATCAGAAATTTCCTGCGCCGTGTTTTTCCAGGCTCACCTTTCGATTTCTCACCCATCATCGCTATTGTACTTTTGAATATTCTTCGTAATCTTATACTAGGTATTTAGAAAGGATGTAATTGATGATAGAAAAAATTACTGAAACAGTAAAAGTTCTTGAATCCAAACTGAATATCAAACCCGAGATCGCCATCATTCTGGGAACAGGACTGAACACCATTGCTGAAATGATGAAAGACCCTGTTGCCATCGATTACCAAAATATTCCCTATATCCCCATCTCTACCGCACCTTCCCATAAAGGACGGCTTCTTGCCGGTTCTTTGACCGGGAAAAACGTGGTAATCCTGCAGGGCAGACTACACTACTATGAAGGTTACTCCATGCAGGAGATCACTTTTCCTATCAGGATATTAAAGGGTCTGGGTGTGAAAACACTTATCATCACCAATGCTGCCGGCAGTTTGAATGAAAAGCTTCAGCCGGGAGACCTGGTCCTCTTGACCGATCATCTAAATCTTACCGGAGATAATCCGCTAATCGGTCCGAATATCGAAGAACTAGGAGAACGTTTTCCCAGCCTGCATGAACCCTACGATCTCAAGCTGATAGAACTTGCCCGGCAAATTGCACTTGATAATAATTTCCAACTAAAACAGGGTGTTTATGCCGGTCTGGCTGGTCCCAGCCTGGAAACAAAAGCCGAATGCAGGATGCTGGTTACCCTGGGCGCAGACCTGGTTGGTATGTCTACCGTTCCTGAAGTAATTGTGGCAATTCACAGCGGCATGAAGGTAATGGGTATTTCCGTAGTTACCAATCTCAGTAACATATTTCACAATCACCCGCACAGTCAGGAAGAGATCAGGGCAAATGCCGCTAAGGCAAAAAACGATCTTGAAATTTTAATAATAAATTTACTAAAAAAATTATAGATAAGGAAGAAGCATATGGCTGCCAATAGTTTAACATTGAAAAGATTGGAAGAATATGAAGCAATCCTCTTGAAAGAGAGAGATGAAACCCAGAAGATTATCAAGGGTATCGATGAGATCCAGAAAAAGGGTGCTAAAAATTGCAGCGGAGATCTCTCTTCTTACTCTCTGCATCAAGCAGATATGGGTACGGATACTGATCAAGCAGAAATGCGCGTATATCTTCTTGAAAAAGAGATTGAAAGATGTAAGAAGATCAACTCAGCCTTGAAACGGATATATGATAAGTCATATGGAATTTGTCAGATCTGTGGGAAACATATTCCACACAACAGATTGAAAATAGTTCCCTATGCAAAATTCTGTATTGAGTGTAAATCGAAGGAAGAAAAAAACAGCAAAAGAAGAACTTAGTGAGAAAATATGCCTATCTCTGGATAACTCTGGTTGTTATCATTATCGACCAGATTTCCAAATTATTTATACGAAACCTGCTAGAAATCGGCGAGATAGTTAAGATCACTCCCAAGATCATTTGGATAACCTATGTGCAAAATACAGGAGCTGCTTTCAGTCTCAGCTTTGGATCTCCCGGCTTAAACAAGATAGTTTTCATCATTGTATCTCTGTTGGCTATCTTCCTGATATTCTATCTCCTCTCCAAAACAAGTTCGATAATCGAGAAAATATCCTTTGCTCTGATCCTGGGTGGAGCCTTGGGAAATTTAATTGACAGAATAGCCCTGGGCAGTGTAACTGATTTTATCTGGTGTGATTTTCCGGATGCGATCATGACCAGATGGCCGGTATTTAATATAGCTGATAGTTCTATTGTGATAGCCATTGCCATAATGGTTGTATATACAATATTTCACAGGGACAAAGCTGTGGAGGAAAAATGAAAATAAAACTTTTATTAATATTATTTGGGCTTCTTATGATATCTTTTCTGTTTGCAGAATATGTAAGCATTTATGATATTCAATATACTGAAGCTGCCAGTGGTGATTCACCCTACAATGGGCAGACTGTTACCACCAGCGGGATTGTAACAGGTGCTGGTTTTAGCGATTATAATACGAGTTTCTTTATTTCCATGCCGGAAGGTGGAGCATGGAGTGGACTTTATATTTTCGCTGCAAATATAGAACCAAACATCGGTGATGAAATTGAAATAACCGGAGAAATTTCCGAATATTACAATTTTACTGAAATTGCTTACGGAACAGCTACAACTCTCAGCAGCGGCAATTCTGTTCCCGACCCGGTTCAGATAACCACAAATGAACTGGCTTCGGAAGAGATGTACGAAAGTGTTCTGGTTACTATCTCTAATGCAGAAGTCACTGTAATTCCCAATAGTCATAATGAATGGTATGTTAATGACGGCAGCGGAGAATGCCAGATCGATGATGGTTTCTATGAATATCTCAATCCCCAGATCAGTGATGAATTCCTGTTCATTACAGGTATAATTGATTATAATTTTAGTAATTACGCTCTTAATCCCCGTAATGCCAACGATCTGGTTCTTGGTGGACTGGGAGCAATTGTTTACGATTACTATCCAGCTGCCGGCGAAGATGTGCTTGTTCAGTTTTCTTACAATGACAGTTGCGATGTTCTACTCTGGTGGAGAACTTCCAGCGATTATGATTACGATGAATACATAGAAATGCTTCCGGAACGTTCCATAGAATATTATGCCACCATTCCCGGACAACAAGAAGGAATTACTGTTTATTTTTATATTACTGCTGAAGATTCAACCGGCACGATAGAGACATTCCCATCTGGTGATCCCGAGCAGATTTTTTATGTTGTCACCTCCCATAAAGCAATCCTGAATCTTCCTGCCAAACCTTTTAACCCCTATGCCGGTGAAACTTTCCCCATCGAATTTGCTTCACAAATCGATGATAAAGCTATCCTGCGTATTTATAATGCAGAAGGAAAACTGGTTTTCGAACCTCAAAATATTATTATTTCAGGTCAAACAGGTATTACTCATTACGACTGGGATGGCCGAGACAAGGAAAACAAACTTTTACCTCTTGGTTTGTATATCTGCTATTTGGAAGTAATCGAAATAGATTCCGGTAATAAAAAAACAGCTAAAGCTCCGATCGTTATCGGTGCGCCACTGGATTAAGGGGAGAAAAAATGAAATACAGATATCTTTTTTTGCTGGTGTTATTAGTTATTGTGGTAAATCTTTCTGCTATATTCGATGATTACGAACCATCACCCCGGGCTCGTGGTATGGGCGGCGCTTTTTATTCTCAGAGCGATGATGCCAACGGTATCTTCTACAATCCTGCCGGTCTGAACATGGCAAGTACCAGTCTTATGATTGGTTATTCCAAACTTTTCAGTAATGATTTTCAGATATTAAATTCAGTTGCCCTTACCATGGAATTACCTCGCAAATTCGGTATTATCGGGATTGGTCTGCAATCCATGGATGTGGATTTCCAGGATGTAAACCTGCTCTCAGAAAAGATATATGCCCTGGCGCACTCCTTCACGCTGATGAAGGATATTCATTCCGAGATTAACCTTGGTTACACTTTTAATATGTATCATCTGTCCATAGACGGTTTTGGAGACGAACCTGCTTTCGGTATGAACATGGGAGTACTGGCAATTTTGCATCAGAGAACCAAAATCGGTTTTACGATTACCAACCTGAACAATCCGAAAGTTGGTACCGATAATAGCCATGAGCTGCCGCAAAAAATGGCGATGGGAATTTCCTACTTACCTTATACAAACGTTGTTACAGCCCTGGAACTGAAAAAATCCTTTGCCGGTGAAACCGAGATCCATGCTGGAACAGAGGTAGAGGTAATAGATGCTTTAACCTTGCGTTTTGGTACTCGCACCAACCCTGCCAGTTACTCGATGGGCGCCAGATTTACATTATATAATATAATTATTGATTATGCTTATAATACCCACACTATAGATGCTACGCATCATTTTGGAGTAGGCTATAAATTTTAATTAATCCTTTTTAAGCTGGTTCGTGTTTCCACTATAGGCGGATAAATATAACAGGAACCAGGTGATTTTGCAGTTTTATTTTTCCTCGCTTTTCTTTTCCGGATAGCTTAGTATATGGATTCTATCTGCCCGGACAATAACCTTGGAATGTGTTTTGTCCTCTTTATCTTTCCACTGGCTTTCCTTAATGCTGCCTTCTACAATAACGGGAACTCCTTTTTTATAGTAATCTCCTCGATCGGCCAAAGCTCCCCATACTTCCACATCAACAAATGATACTGTTTCTTTCCATTTGTCGGCTTTGTCTTTGTAACGCTGGTTATGGGCTATGGTGATAGTAGTAACCGGAATATTATTTTCGCCCACATGGTTGATAACGGCATCACGAACAATGTTGCCTGCCAGAGATACACTATTGATACTGGGTGTTCTGAAACTCATTTTTCCTCCTCAATGAACTTTTTTTATCTATTAATAAGATGTCCAATGCTAAATGCACGGAATGCTTATTTAAACTAAGTTCTTATTTTTCTAAAAGTACCGTGTGAAAAAAAGCAAAATGAGTCATTTCTGTCAAATTATTTTTTAAAACACAAAAAAAAAGCATTACTGCCTTTTCAAAATTGCTTAATGATTTTATTAATTTTTTTATTATTTTTTAATCCAATTTATAAACCTGACAACACCTTCCTCGAAATTTGTTTGCGGATCGTAGCCCAGTATTTTCCTGCTTTTGGAAATATCAGCATAGGTTCTTTCCACATCACCCGGCTGTATAGAAAGAAGTTCTTTCTTTGCTTTTATACCAAGAGCATTTTCAATTGTTGAGATCATTTTAGAAAGCGTTATTGTCCTGGATTCTCCCAGGTTGAAGATCTCGTATCTATTTCCTTCCTGAACAAATTCGATTGCCTTCAAGATACCATCTATGATGTCATCGATATAAGTATAATCCCTCTGAGTTGAGCCATCACCGTAAACAGGGATCGGTCTACCGTTCAAAATTAAATGGGCAAATTTATGGATAGCCAGATCGGGTCGCTGACGCGGACCATATACTGTGAAAAAACGCAGACAAGCCATGGACATCTTCTCCAGATGATGATAGGTGTAGCAGATCAGCTCTCCGGCTTTCTTAGTGGAAGCATAAGGTGAAATGGGGTGATCGACCGGGTCATTTTCGGAAAAAGGAACTTTCCTGTTATTACCGTAAATGGAAGAGGATGAGGAAAAAATAAACTTTTTGATATTATGCTTTTTACACTCTTCCAGCAGATTGACCGTACCGTTGATATTAACTTCTGTATAGAGCTGCGGATTTTCTATGGAAGGACGCACACCAGCCATTGCTGCCAGGTGGATGACCAAATCGAATTCGTTTTTTGAAAAAATGTCTTTTAAAGCTCTTTCGTCTCTGATATCAGCTTCGAACAGTTTAAAGTTCTTATTTTGCTGCAAACTGCTAATATTGTCTCTTTTTATCTGCGGGTCATAAAAATCGCAGAAATTATCCAATCCGAAAACTTGGTGGTCGTTAACTAGGGTTTCGCTTAAATGTGAGCCGATAAAGCCAGCTGCACCGGTTATTAATATATTCATAATTTACTAATATTTAACCACTGATATTCATGAATATGAGCACTGAGAGGGTGAGCGATGAGCAGCGTGAAAAAGTGCGATGAGACTTGGTTAGTTGTGCAGTGGAGAATCACACAGTTTTTAATCACTTGATCTCTCCATTATATAGTCCATTTTTCAGGTTCTTTTTCCATATTCACAAGTTTACCTGTAATATAATCATAATTCTGGTATAATTTTTCATAATCTCTTTTATCAATATAATTACATCTATACGAAAATTCCAACCACACCTGTGTTTCTGCAGCTTCTGCTTCGGAATCTGAAAGTTTTGCTACAAAAGCTTTGGGATATTTTCTTTTCCGAAAAGCTTCAGCAATATTCGCCGTAACAGACCTTGATGATCGTCGAATTTGGTCTGTTAAAGAATACTTTTCTTCTTTAGGAAAAGTTTTTGTTAATTCAAATATCCTCATTGCACTTTGAAAAGCAATTTTATAGACTTCCAAATCTCTATGGCAGCGTATTTTCATTATTTCCCTTTTTTTCTCTTTTCACACCATCTCACAGTCTCACAGTCCCAAGTCACACCATCTCACTGTCTTCCTATAGCATAATATTTAAACCCGAGTTCCTGCAGCTCTTTCGGATTATACTGGTTCCTACCATCAAAGATAACAGGTTTATTCAGTAGTTTTTTCACTTTTTCAAAATCGGGATAGCGGAACTGGTTCCACTCGGTGACTAGAAGAAGTGCATCGGCACCCTTGAGCGCATCATAATTACCGTGAGTATATTTTATCTTGGGATTTTCACCAAAAACACGTCCTGCTTCATCCATTGCCACCGGATCATACGCCTGAACAGTTGCTCCAGCTTCCAGTAGGCCATTAATAATAGTAATGGAAGGAGCCTCTCTCATATCGTCGGTTTTAGGTTTGAAAGAGAGACCCCAGATGGCAAGGGTAAGACCTGTAAGATCTTCACCAAAATGACTTTTTACTTTTACTACCAGAACCGTTTTTTGATCTTCATTCACATCTTCCACAGATTGAAGCACACGCACTGCAGAACCTGCTTCCTTAGCCATATGAATAAGAGCTTTTACATCTTTCGGGAAGCAGCTGCCACCATAACCGACTCCCGGGTAGATGAACTTATAACCGATACGGCTATCTGCACCGATACCATGACGCACTTCAGAGACATCCGCTCCCATTAATTCACAGAGGTTGGCGATATCGTTCATGAAAGATATCTTAGTGGCCAGCATGGCATTGGCAGCGTATTTAGTCATCTCGGCCGAACGAACCGACATGATGATAAGTTTATCGCGGGTACGGCAGAATGGCGCATAAAGCTCGTGCAATATCTCAGCACATTTTTCATTATCTGTGCCCACTACTACACGGTCAGGTTTCATGGAATCGTTGATAGCATCACCTTCTTTCAGGAATTCCGGATTGGAAACAACATTGAAAGGATAATCTACACTACGCTCATCCAGTACTTTCTGCACGGTTGCTTTCACTTTATCCGCTGTTCCCACCGGTACAGTTGATTTATCAATGATGATCTTGTATTCATTCATATAGGTAGCGATATCCTTAGCAACGGCCAGCACATATTGCAGGTCGGCAGAACCATCTTCGCCAGGAGGTGTTCCTACAGCAATAATACATATCTGTGATCTTTCTACAGCATCTTTGATGTTAGTAGTAAAATTTAATCTCTTCTCTTCGGAATTGCGGGTAACCATCTCTTCCAGTCCCGGTTCCCAGATAGGGATCTTGCCAGAGTTGAGCAGGTCAATCTTCTTTTTATCGTTATCCACGCAGATAATATCATTTCCCATTTCGGCAAAACAGGTGCCTGTGACCAATCCAACGTATCCTGTTCCTACAACTGCTAATTTCATATATTTCTCCTGATTACATTTTTCACTAACTAAACTCATCCTGTTGTACTTCTCTGTAGAATCCTCTACTGTCTCCTTTTAGCAAAAGGAGAACATAAATAACGCAAGTAGATTTTCCCTCTCTCTTTTTAAGAAAAGAATCTTGGGTGAGTTACAAATTCTTAATATGCCCTTTGCCAACGCCTTTAACTTTGCATCCAAGATTCAGATATTGCTTTATTTTTTCATCGCTTAAAAAATTAGAACAATCAATAATCAAGGGCTTGGTGCCACACTTTTTTATCAGTTCTTCAGGTTTAATATTCTTATATTCCGCGTGTCCTACTGCAAAAATCACAACTTCCGCTCCCGGTAAAACCTCATCAAGATCATCATATACTTTTTCAGTTTCCATCTCTGCCCAGAATTCTACATAGGAATCATGACAGGTAACCTCTGCCCAGTTTTCTTTTAATAATCTTACCAGTGTATAAGAAGGTGAATGCCTGGTATCTCCCACATCTTCCAGATAAGAAACGCCCAATACAGCGATCGTTACATCCCTTAATTCTGGAATTTCTTCTTTTATCAGATCGACCGTATGGGTTGGCATTGTATCGTTGATATTAACCGAATTAACAGCTATCGCCAGTGTGTCATCAATTTCAAAAACATCTTTCATTGCCCAGTTAGCGAGCACCGGATCTTTGGTGAGACAATAACCTCCAACACCCAGGCTGGGACGCAGCAGATTGTCATGCGTACCTTTTCTTTTGCGGATCGCATTCCGTACATTGAAAATATTCACACCGATCTTTTCGGCAAATCTGGCCCATTCCAGCGTTAAGGCAATATTAGTAGCTCTATAGGAATTTTCCATTACTTTTGCCATCTCCGAAGCATTTGTGCTTTCCAATTCGGTCAGAGGATAATTTTCCACATCTAGAACATTGCTGAGGAATTCTCTGGCAAGTGTTTTACTTTTCTCATTTACACCGGAATATACCCGCCAGAAATCTCGGATCGAACTTACATATTTTGCGCCGGGCATCACCCTTTCATAAGAATGAGCCACTAGAGCGGGATTTTTCTTAATATCAATCCCTTTCTTTACGAATTCTTCTTCAATAATAGGTTTAACAATTCTCTGGCTGGTGCCGGGCGGTACTGTTGTTTCCACCAGTACCAGACAATCAGGTTTAATATGCTGACCCAGAGTTCGCATTCCATTCCTGAAATGTGTTATATCGCAATACCCTTTTTCAGCTTCACCAAAAGCCGGCTTGGTAGCATCCAATTGAATATCCACAACCACGATATCTGCAACTTCATAGGCAACATCATGCCAGGTAGCTCTGAAATTTTTCTTCTGATTAACACAGCGTTCAAACAACTCCGGGACTTCTGCATCAGATGAACTGACCGGCGGTATTCCTGTGTTGATGACCGGTACTTTCCAGAAAGAACGATTGGAAGGTCTCTGGTGTCCGTGAACATAATACAGCGGCTTTCCATTTTTATCTTCTGCGTCTGCTATCACTATTGCCATTACACAGCCTACGAACCCCATTCCCTGGACTGTAACGATTTTCCTGCCCAGAGCTTTCTGCTCTGCTGTGATCTTCAGAACTTCTTCTTTCTCGATTCTGCTTTCTTCTTCATTGGGAAGGTTAAATTCTCTTCCGTCCGGTGCTAACGAAAAATTTTTCATGTATACTCCATTTAATATTTCTTACAGGGTGATAATTAAGTTTTTTAATTGCTCGATTGTGTCAAATAAAAATAAATATTACAGATATCCCCAAAAAAAAATTTAAAATCATTATGTTCTTTTTTTCTGAAGAATAGTGAGAAGATTTTCCAGATAGAGACTGATAGGAATTGATCTTCATTTCTTTTGTACCGTCAAAAGAAACGAAGCAAAGAAAAACTGCCAGCGAATATAAATTACTAAAATTTGTAAACACCACTAAAAAATCTTAACTCGTTATTTTCTCACTCTGGTTACCAAGCCCCAGCCTGTCGGGGCATAGTTTACGGAGACTGGCTTGGTAATCCCCCAAAAAAGAAGTGCGTATCAAAATTAGGGTTTTAATAAGAGAGATAAGAAAACAACTCAAACAGAAGATTTTTCTTAACGCTTGTTTATCATCTATTTCTTAACGCAATTTATATTATGCCGGATTTAAGAAAAATAACGTACTTCAAGTTCTAATAATTTTCTATTCATTCCTGATGATCAAAATCAATATTATATAGAATCTCTTTGCAACTGGTTTTTAATGTCTTCTCTATGTTTTATTGTTTTTCAATGGAATACCTTGAGAACTGCTGCTGGTTTGCAGATTTATACAAAATAGCATTCTTCTTAATATAAGGCATTTTATTTAATCAAAAAGAGGGCAGTTTCTCTTTTTTTTTATTATTAAATGAAAAGGTTTGACAGAAATTTAGAAAAAAACAAAAAAACAAGCATGAAAAAAATTGAACTTTTATTTATTTTTCTTCTTTGTGCCAATGCTCTTTTCTCAGTAATTGAAGAAACTGAATCTCTGCAGAATTTTTTATACGGCTCGGCACCCGGTTGTGCATATGATAACTGGATGAGCCATATATCGGAAGGGATCGCAGCACCAGGATATAACCTCTATGCACCCTGGGATGTGCAGACAAACGGTTTTGGTAATTATGTTATTCCTGATGCTGATGATCTTCTATTATGGTCAGCCATTACTCATGAATTCCTGCTGGGTAATCTGGAACAGGCTCAGAACGTGATCGATGCCTATTCCTATCCTTATCAGGTGGTTATTTTTAATGATACGGATTCAGACCGCACTTTCCATATATTGCGCGAGATTCCCAATATGACCTTTTATGATAATAATGGAACGGAAGATCCGGGAGATGATGAATTCGGTGCTTTTGACCTGGGCTGGGGATTTTATATTTGTTATCCGCAAGGAACCTATCCGCATATCACTACCGCTCCCCATCCCAATGATGATTATTTCACGGTTCCTCTGGCTCATAAAGCCTTTATCGAACATGAGTCAAAATTCCTTTTAATCTCAGGTTGCGGCAGAGAAGTGACCTGGACAAATAGCGGTAATTATAATAACAGTAAATCAACCTGTGATCCATCCAGGGCAGAGGATCATATTTTCAATGTCATTTATCAAAGGTTCTGTGATCTTATCCGAACTGAATTTGAAACCTGCGAATTCAGCCTGCAGGTCCACAGCTACGACTGGGGAGAACGTCACTGGGGCTATCCCAATGTACAGATTTCCGGGGGTTATCAGATCAGTTCACCCGATCTTCCCATCAGAGATCACTCCTCTGCCGGAAATGATATCGTTAATATCGGCCAACCTGTTATTCTGCCTGCCAACTCGGTGGGTATACATCCCTCTGTCTATCTAAACGATTATTATGGATTCCATTGTAATGAATATGATTTTAACTATGCTGATGACGACACGACCTTTGCTGTAAATACAAACATCGATCTCTGGGGATATAGTGCCAACCGGCAAATGGTTTATACAAATTCCGGTCTGCAGCATTATGACGTTTTTGAAAGATTCTTTCATCTGGAAATGGATGAATTGCCCAATGTTTATCCGCAAACAGTCTCTAACTATCATTGGTTCCACGGTTGGGATCCCGTTTCTCAATGCTGGGAAATGGACAGCAGATTTGAAAAAGCCCTTGCCTACTACTCACCCTGGATAGAGGCACTCAGGCAGGTTCTTCCTTCCCTTTACCAAATGAACGATAATGAGATTCCGGTTGCTCCCGGCAATTTACAGGTTATCACCGAGTGCGCAGATCACATCGAGATTGAATGGACACCGGGAGATTGTTTTGATATGGAATCTTATGAGATCCTTTATTCATCCGAACCTATTGCCAATGGCAACTATGCCATCAGGGACAGAGCAAATTATCAAAGACTTGCCTGCCTGGCTCAGAACACCTACAAACTTAATTATCTGCAGCCTGGAGATCAATTCTATTTTGCCGTTCGCATCAGAGATAAGAACGGCAACTATTCCGCAATGTCCAATGAGGTGTTCGGCACTGCCGGCCCGGCTTCAGTAGATAATTTTATCTGTTATGGACGAGATGAACATATACTGCTGGAATGGGAAGCATCCAGCAATGGTCCTTTTGACGGATTCAATATTTACCGTAAAACCGAGAGCAGCACCTATTCCATAATAAATTCCTGGCTGGTAAATCCCGATCTAACCGGGCAGGCTGGCAATAATATCTCTTATTTCCTAGATGATACAGATGTGGAAAATGGCGTTATTTACACATATTTGATCGGCTTTGAAGAAGCAGGAGAAGAGTATTTCTATGGTGAAGAATCCTCGGCTGTCTCTCAGAAGATCTATCAGATCTACGCCAGTCAGACAACCTCTACCTGCTCTGATACATGTTATTTCGGGTTTAATGATTTTGCTTCAAACGGATATGATGCAAATTTCGATCTGCCGGCTGATACGACCACTGTTGGTGAATATTTCTTCAGTGAATTTTACGAACAATATTGGAATAATGTTCCCAATCATCTGGAGCAGGAAATCTATTCCGCTTACGATCCTGCGCATAGTTACAAAAGTTGGGTTTATCGTTTCAGAACTAATCTCACCGGGCTACCTGTCGAGATCGGTCTGGGCAATCCGGATAGAAATGCTGAGCGCTTTTACCTCTACAGGAACGGTCAGTATACGGATCTTTCCATAGGAACCTACACCTTCACTCCCACTACGAGCGATTATTACAGTTTCACGCTATATTATGGAAATCTCACTCCCGGTGTTGACTTCACAGCTTTTTCCAATCAACTATTATACCCCAATGAAGTAGTATATTTCGACTGGTCACTGGATATGCAGTCTATGGTCGATCACGTTAATGTTTATGCTGCCAATGACGAGATAGCCATTCCCATAGAAATGGAAATGTCACCTTACATAACAGAAACATATTGGACAGTACCTCAATTGCTGTTCGAGAACCTGACCTGCAGGATCGACCTGGTGATGGATGAGGGTGATACCCTGCACTATTATGCTCCCTTCAGATTCGGTATCATCTCACCCCAGAATATCGTGCAGACCTACCAGGGCTGGCATCTGATCACCAAGAATTTCGCCAGTAGCCAATATACCACAGCAGAAATCTTTGGCGAGGGCTGCCTCTTCTATGAATTCCAGGAAGAGGAGTTCATCAGTGTCGATGAGCCGGAATTCCTGCATCCCTACTGGCTCAATGCTCCCGCTGACAACTATTTTGTGCTGACTAATGCCACCATGCAAAGAGTCGCCTGCAGTAGCGGGTTGAATGCCGGTTGGAATCTCCTTCCCAATCCCCATCGCGCCAATTATACTCTGGACCAGCTTGTCTTTACTATTAACAATACCGATTATGAATATTACCAGGCAGTACAAAACAGGCTGATAGAACCGGTTGTGTTCGACTATGAAGAGTTCTTTGAACCTGTCTTTGAATTAACTCCGACTAAAGCCTATTATCTTTTTTGTTACGAAGAAGATGTAACAGTGAAATTTATTCCTTATTTCCAAATAGAATATGTTCCAAACTTCGCTCTGGACTGGCAGGTAACGATCGACGCCGAACAGAATGATCACCATCCTTCCGCCATCATAGTGGGCACCTGCGCTGCGGCAGATTCGCTGTATGACCCCAACTATGATGTTTTGAAACCGCTCGCCAGACCCTTTGAAGGTGCTCTTACCTTCAGCCTGCCTATGGAGATCTACGGTGCTACGGAAAAAATGCATCGCTCCATTACCAAACCTATGTCCGCAACAGATGAACAAACTTACACCTGGAATGCCGAACTGCAACTGGTTGATCTGGAGCCCGTATATTTCCAGGCTCAGCCTCTGGATCTGCCGGCTGATCATAATATCTATCTGATCATGCCCGATTGTATCCTTGATCTATCCAGTAACGAACCTGTGGAGTATAGCGCAGCCGATTCTCTGCTGAGTTTCTCCGTAGTGATCACCGACCAGATATTATCGGGAGCGGATGATATTGTTGTAAAAAGTTCATATTCCCTGCAGAACTATCCCAATCCCTTCAACCCGCAAACCACTATTACTTTTTTCACCGCAGAGAACGCTGAGAACGCAGAGCTTGTTATCTATAATATTAAAGGTCAAAAAGTAAAGACACTTATTCATGAAGCACTCCCAGCAGGAAAACACTCAGTAGTTTGGAATGGAAAAAATTCCAATGGTAAGCGAGTCAGTTCCGGTGTTTATTTCTATAAGCTGGAAATGAAGAAGGGAAAACCCCTGATAAAGAAAATGTTGTTATTGAAATAAAAAAATACCGCTCGGTTGAGCGGCTTGGTAAAATGGAATCCTCTGCCAGTCTTCGTCAAGGCTACGCCCTGACAGGCTGTCTCCTTTTAGCAAAAGGAAATCAGCCAAAGGCTGACAAGCATGAGATGCCGTTGGATGTTATTTTTTTAATGTTAATAAATCTGCTGGTTCGGTTTGAAACCGGAACTAAAAAACGTTTGATTCAATTTGCAAAATTGAACCAGCAAAATAATCGAGTGGAGATAGCATGATAAGAAAGTTTTTTACAATAGCCGCTTTATTATTCCTGCTCCTGAGTTCGTTGTGCAGCGAAACTATCTGGTCAGATGATTTTGAAATAAACTCCGGCTGGCTTTTAAGCGGTGAATTTCAAATGGCTGCTCCCCAGGGTCTGGGCGGAGAATATGGCAATCCGGATCCACCTGCAGCCTACGGGGGTATCAAGGTTCTTGGTGTGGATCTTACCGGTATTGGCAGCTTCCCGGGTGATTATGAAAACAACCTGGGAAGTCGTGAATACACTGCCATCTCGCCCCCTATCGATTGCAGCAGTTTTCTGGATGTGCAGCTCTCCTTTATGAGATGGTTGAATGTGGAACAACCGGCTTACGATCACGCCTACATCGATGTGAGCAATGATGATGGAACAACCTGGCTGGAAATCTGGACAAACGCTTCCGTAATCACAGACAATTCCTGGAATCAGCCCACATATGATCTATCAGCAATTGCTGATCTGCAAAGTAATGTACGAATACGGTTTTCGATCGGATCTACCGATGGTTCCTGGCAATACAGCGGCTGGAATATAGATAATCTCTTAATCTCCGGTGCGGAAGCTGTGTTCGGTGCCATAGAGGGTAATACCGTCGATGCCATCAATAACGATCCCATTGCCTTTGCTCAGGTAATGTCACCTTTTGGCAATACCATCTCGAATGAAGAGGGATATTTTCTGTTAACGGATATTCCCACTGGAAATCAATCGATCTCGGTGACCGCTCTGGGCTATCTAGCTTACACACAAGATGATATTATGGTAGTGGAAAACGATACTACTTATGTGCTCTGTGAACTGGTACCCGACCCTGATCTGCCACCCGAGCCACAAAACCTGGAAGCATCTGTTTATAACGGCAATAATGTACATCTAACCTGGGAAGAACCAAATTATTCCAGAGACATACTTTTAGCCTACAATGTTTATCGCAACGGTATTATTATTCAGAGCGTTTTGGAAGAAGAGTATTTTGATCTCAATCTGATTAACGGACAATACCATTATTTCGTGACAGCAGTATATGATACCGGTGAATCAGCTGCGTCGGACCCGGTTTCGGTGCTGATCAATGTTACAGATATCGGTAACGAAGAAATTCCAGCAGCAATGCTGCTATATAGCTACCCCAATCCCTTCCACCAGGTAACCAGGATTGCTTTTTCTATGCCTGAAGCTGCTCATGTAACCCTGGAAGTTTATAATATTAAAGGGCAAAGAGTGAAAACGCTTAAAACATTCCCCTCCGGCAGCTGCTGGATGGGAACGAGAGAAGCTGTTTGGGATGGCAAAGACTCCAATAATAAGCGAGTCAGTTCAGGAATCTATTTCTATAGATTGAAGGTGAATAACAAAACTGAAGCTGTGCAAAAATGTTTGCTCTTGAAATAAAAAAAGAGTCACTGCAATTGCGGTGACTCTTCTTGAATGAGCTACATTTTATTTCAGCATTATTGCTTTTCTAAATGAGTTATATTCTTTTGTCTTCATATGATATAAGTAAACACCCGAAGAAATTGATTTGCCATTATCATCTTTTCCATTCCAAACTACTGAGTGTTTTCCTGCGGAATAATTTCCCGAAGCCAGTGTTCTTACAAGTTCTCCTTTGATGTTGTAAATACTCAAGTTAACCTTTCCGGCATTTACCAGGTCAAAGCTGATAGTTGTGGTCGGGTTGAATGGGTTCGGATGATTTTGATAGAGTCTGGTAACCACCGGCAGGATCTCTATAACTCCCACACCGGATTCAACCGTAACAGTCCAGATAGTTTCAATCTCATATTCCTCGTCTGAGATCAACGATGTAATAAAAACCTCTCCCAGCTCGATGAATTGATATTCAAATGTTTCGGTAATTTCAGTCTGCAGTTCTTCATTCACATACCAGGCATAATTCAGGTCGCTGTCTATATCTTCTGCTTCCACACTGAAGGTAACAATGCTGTCGATTATTACTGTGAATTCAAGTTCCTCAGGCAGCCAGCTTATCAGAACCGGTGGATCATTTACAGGAATTACAATAACATCTACATCATCTTCTGCTGTTGCTCTGGTCACGTTATCATCAACAATGAATGTTAGCGTCTCGGTTCCATTCCAGTTCACAGTAGCTCCAAAGGTTACTATAGTTCCATCGATATTTACTATTATTTCTACGTTGCCGGTTACAGATAATGTCAGGTCGTCTTC